>NZ_JAEQDD010000009.1:0-77984 GCF_020737885.1 Microcoleus sp. PH2017_34_RAT_O_A
TGTCTCTTTAAATAACACTTTGAGTGAGTCTGTAAGTTTCAACATGGCTTCAGTTTAGTTCATTCAGTCCGGGACGATTTATTTTTTGGAAGTCCCTAAAGTGGTTGAAACCGCGTCAACACGAGACTTTACCCGAGGAGTGCGGGTTGAAGACTAGGTAATTGAAATTACGTTATCTTCTTGAGTCCGCGGAGGCGGACATTGTTTGTCTAGGCGCGGTTTCAACCGCCGTCATATCTTACATCTAAAAATGTCCGAAAAACCCTTAGGAAAGCCACGCATTTTGTGGCGAGTAATCTTGCTATCTGGAGTCAGCTTGCTGCTATATTACGGCTGGTACAAATGGATTATTCAAGAAGAATTGCGGAGTTATAACGGCAAGGGTTGGTCGGGGACACTTTGCTTATTGCCCTTTGTTTTAGGAGTAGCCATCCCCCAAGCTTTGCGGATATTCGACCCCGACGTTCCCGGATGGTTTGGTTGGTTTTCCTTCGTAGGAATTGCTTGGATTTACATCGTGCAGTTCAAACTTTATAACACAGTTAACGAATTGTACCGCCAAGAAGGAATTAAAGAACCGCTAACAGTTTGGTGGATGTTTGTACCAGGTTTAAATTTAATTGTCGGCTTGCGGCAAATTCATTTCTTAAGCCAGTTTTGGGGAAGAAAACAGGGCATTGAAGTCAAGGATAACTTAGCCGAAAGCCTTCCTTTTCTGTCAGCTAACGCTTGAGGTAAAACTTTTCACACCGATATCATAGGTTTGTAGTGAGGACTTCAGTCCTTTCCATTTACACCGGAATAATGATTTTTCGAGTATAGTGCGATAGACAAATTAGGTACGTAGTTGCGCTTTAGCGCTCTTTATAAGATTAGGAAAGAGCGCTGAAGCGCAACTACGTACCTTGGCCCAAATGCGAGCCGACCTTTCTCTATGTTTGAGTTAGTTAATTAGGACTAAAGTCCTCACTACGAACCTTTTAATCAGCAAAACCGATTCGGTAAATTAGCAAGAATAAGTTTAAGTTCCGGTTCATTAACCCGCTTAATTGCTTTCGGAATAGTTACCCACTGTCGCTTTCTACAGCTAGCTTCCGGCCATTTTTCCAGAACAGTTTGTACTTGCAGTAAAAATACTTCTACCTGACAAATATAGCCAGACTTTTGGTACTCATAAGTTCCCAGCAAATCAGGGAACACCTTACCCAACAAACCTGCTTCTTCCCAAGCTTCCTTAGCGGCGGAATCTTGAGGAGTCATATCAGGTTCAATTAACCCTTTAGGAATCACCCAACGCTTACCCGTTGAAGAAGTAATCACCATTACTTCAATTTGTCCGTTTTGAATGCGGTAGGGAATGACAGCCGATTGTTCTACCAATACAATAGTTCTTGTACTCATGATTTATGCAATCTTTAGGGTGCAAAGGCTGCTTCAACTTGATTGACAGTTGAAGATTCAAAACAAAAAAGTTGATACACCCCGATTATCTATTAGAACTTACCCACCGATACAGCAAAATCAGTTCCTTTTATGAAAAATAATTGCTGAAAGCTATTTTTTCATAAAAAAAGCCCGGTTTATTTATTGAGTGGGATTGCTTAAGTTCTATTTGCGCTCTCAGTCGAGACAATAACTAAGTCAGAAATAGAAATATGTAGGATTTTACCTGTGCTTAAAATACCAAACTTCAAGGCAATACAGCTAAAAAATAAGATTATTTTAATAACAGGGCGATCGCCAATCGCAACTTTAACTACACCCAACACAACTAACGGCGTTTCGAGACTTTTGGCAAATTCATCCACAAAATAGATGGCTGCTGTTGAACTGGCAGAATGTCTTCCAGGATACCTAATGCTAGAATTATTGTAACTGTTAGCTGGTAGGGTGCGTCGCCCGAAACAATCCTCGATCGTAGCGACAATCGAGCGAGCGACGCACCTTACAAAATTCACTGACCAGAAAGAATTGGTTGAAAGTCGGAACCCTGATCGGGAGAAATTAAAATCAGACTATTCATTACTCCAATCCTCTTCCTTCTAGGTAGAGGTCGCTCTCAAACTGTCAACTGTCAAGCGGTCAACTGTCAACTGTTGAACTAATCTTTCTTCGCCTTAGCCTCCAGATTTTCCATCCGACTCTTCAAATCTTGATTGTCCTTTTTAACCTGATCTAACTCCTCGCGCAACTGCTTCACCGCCGCATCAGAACCAGCATTTTTCTGCACTCTTTGCACAGCTTCATCAGCCATCATGCGGACGCGGCCGTCTGGAGTTTGGTCAGCTAAAGAACGTAAAATTCTGATAGCTTTGCGAGTTTCCATCTGTCCTAAACCGACAACAACAGATACTTGAGTCAAGAAAAAAGTCTCTTTAGAAAGTTCTGCCAATCGATGCAAAATCCGTTCCAAATTGAGCTTAGTTTGACCTGTCGAAATTGTCCCCAAAGAGCGAATTGCAGCCAAGCGCAAAGCTTGCGGAGTACCGACGGCTGTGTATTTCAAAATCAGGTTGAGCGCATCTTCCGAAGTTTTCATTTGCGCCAAACCGGAAATAGCACCCGATCGCACAACCTCATTCCAGCCCTCGCGCTCTTTCAAAACCAATTTTAACTCTTTGAGTACCTGTTCGTCCGTGGGTTTTTCGTCGGGATTCGCCCCTGCGATCGAACCCATAGCACTCGCTGCGGCCGCTTCTACATAATAGCTGTCATCGCCTTTTTCAACGATCGACCTCAGCGCCTTATAAGTCTCGTGAGTCTTGATTTTACCCAGCGCATTCACCACCGCACGGCGCACCCGAGCATCTTTATCCTTCAAACCAGTTACTAAACCATCAAAAGCTTGGTCGAGTTTAATATCAACCAACTGACCGGCTACTTCCGCCCGCACAGCCCAAAACGGCTCTTTTTTGAGAACTTCTGACAGCGCTTTCACAGCTTCCAAGCCTCCCTTTTTCGCCAAAGCGTGGGCGGCGTAAATCCTAGAAACCGGGTCTGGATCGAACTGTAACTGAGCTTTAAGTTCGGCAACTCCATACTCTAGAGCAACTGTTTTTAGGTATTTATTGCCGACATCAAAACTGATATATGCGGGCTTATCTTCTAGGGGAAAATAGAAACTTTGCTCGCGTTCGTGAACTCGAACCGTGAAAGTTTTTATATTAGCAGCATTTCGCTCATCTGCATCTTTTTCTGGTTTGTAACCGAAGCCGAGCGGAATTTTTAGGTCAAAGACATCTTTGCTGTTCCCGTTACCATTTTTGTTGTCTTTTACCTGAGTTTGGGTAATAGTAACCTTGGCTAATTTGCTGTCGCCGTCCCAGGAATAAGCAACTTTGTAATCTGGATGACCGCCACGATAAACGTACTGGTCAAACAAAAATGTCAGATTGCGACCGGTAGCTTTTTCGATCGCCCTTAGCAAATCGATCGTTTCCACAGTTTGGTGAGCGTTATCGCGCACAAAAGTGTGAATTGCTTTGTAAAATAGTTCGTCGCCCAACTCGGCGCGGATCATGTGATACACGCAAGCGCCTTTTTCGTACAAATGGCGATCGTACAATTCAATCGCTTCGCGGTAAACGTGAGTCACCATCGGGCGGCGGTAGCGAGAACTGTCTTCAGCTAAATAATTGCGGGCTTCACCTAACATATAATAAGCCGCATCTTCTTTGCCGTATTCTTGGTCAGTCCACAACACCTCACAATAGGAAGCCATGCCTTCTTTGATCCAAGCATGAGACCAATGTTTAATTACGACTAAATCGCCGAACCATTGGTGAGCTAATTCGTGGGCGACCAAGCTTTCTGTACCGCGATTGTCCAGGCTGGCGCGTTCATCTAACAAGCACCTATCTGTTAGCAAAGTTGTCGAAGTATTTTCCATGCCGCCGAAGATGAAATCATCGACGCAGACTTGAGCGTATTTAGGAAAAGGGTAAGGATAGCCAAATGCTTTAGAGAAAAATTCAATCATTTTCGGCGTTTTGCCCATGCTGCGCTTACCGTCAGCTTCGCGGCCTTTTTCCACGTAATAATTAACTGGTTTGCCGTTCCATTCATCTTTGATTTCAGCAAAATCTCCGACTGCTAAGGTCATTAAATATGTCGGGTGGATTTGGGTTTGCGACCAGTGATAAATCTTGTCGTCGCCATCGTTTTTTGTGCTAACTAATTCGCCGTTGGATATTGCAAAAAGTTGTCTGGGAACTTGCACGCGAATTTCGGAAGTTGCCAACTGTCCGGGATAGTCGAAACAGGGAAACCAGAAGCGAGAATCTTCGTCTTCGCCTTGAGTCCAAACTTGTGTTGGTTTGTCGGGATAGTGTTTGTCTGGCCCGACAAAATAGAGGCCGCGCTGGGGTTTTTCGACCGAGTATGCGATCGCAATTGTAATCGGTTCGTAAGCTGTTGTTGGTTCGTGCAGTTGAATTTGCAGCACTTCGCCGTCGCTGTCAAAATTCTGCTCGGTTTCCCCGACTTTGACAGATTTAATGTTCAGGTTGACAGCATCTAAGGTTAATTTGTCAATACCGCTGCGGACTGGATTTATGCGGATGCTGCAAGTGCCGCGAAAACTTTGTTTGGGAATATCGAGGACTAAATCGAGGAAAATATGCTCTACTTGTCCGGGGCGATCTGGGTTGTAGTGGGGCCTAGCACCGGGCATCTCGAAGGATTTGTGGCTGTTTTCAGAATCAAAGTAAGTGTGTGACATTGTGATGGAGGAGTTGTGAGTCGATCGGCGATCGCAGGCAGCAGCTATCGGGCGGAACTGCCAGCTTAATTACAGAGTAGCGCGTCCTAGTTGCTGTTGTCGCTAATGTTGTTAAAAATTCAGGCGATCGTTGCCAGGATGGAAAAAAAGATTTTTCAGTTACAATATCAGTAAGGCTAATGTCTGCAATCATCAGCCTGCCATTGAAATTGAGAGGGTAAATCTGCATGACAGCTACACTATCAGTTCCCAGTGCGATCGAATCTTGGCTAGGCGACGAAGCCGAAGACTTGCTCACCCATCAAGCAAAAATTTCTAAAGATTTGTTGCACCTGCCGGGCCCGGATTGGGTCGATCGCATTTTCGCTCAAACCGATCGCTCTCCTCAAGTTTTGCGATCGCTCCAGCAACTATATTCTAGCGGACGCTTGGCAAATACCGGCTATTTATCAATCCTGCCAGTAGACCAAGGAATCGAACACTCAGCGGCCGCTTCTTTTGCACCAAATCCCATCTATTTTGACAGCGAAAACATCATCAGACTAGCAATCTCCGCAGGATGCAATGCTGTCGCGACAACTCTTGGAGTATTAGGAAGCGTATCTCGCAAATACGCGCACAAAATCCCTTTCATTCTCAAACTCAATCACAACGAACTGCTAACTTATCCCAATCAATCCGACCAAATAATGTTTGCTTCCGTCGAACAAGCTTGGAATTTGGGAGCCGTTGCAGTCGGAGCCACAATTTATTTTGGTTCCCCGGAATCGACCAGGCAAATCCAAGAAGTGAGTCAAGCTTTTGCCCACGCTCACGAGTACGGAATGGCAACAATTCTGTGGTGCTACCTCCGCAATGATATCTTCAAACAAGACAAAGATTATCACACAGCCGCTGATTTGACCGGGCAAGCAAATCACTTGGGAGTGACAATTCAAGCTGACATTATCAAGCAAAAATTGCCGGAGTGCAACAACGGTTACGAAGCTGTTGCTAAAGCTAGCGGTCACAGTTACGGCAAAACCGACAAGCGGGTTTATACTGATTTGACGACGGATCACCCGATCGATCTAACCCGCTATCAAGTCCTCAACTGTTATGCAGGAAGGATGGGTTTAATCAACTCCGGCGGTGCTTCGGGAAAAACCGATTTTGCCGAAGCAATTCGCACGGCGGTAATCAACAAACGCGCAGGCGGCTGCGGCTTAATTTCCGGCCGCAAAACTTTTCAGCGTCCGTTTGAAGAAGGCGTAAAATTGTTTAACGCCATTCAAGACGTTTATTTGTCGCCCGAAATCACGATCGCCTAAAACTTCACAGCACACTAAAATTAGGGTGCGTGCCGCGCACCCAATGCTATAAGGTTCGTAGTGCGGACTTGAGTCAGTAGAATAAAAGCAAGGTTCGTAGTGCGGACTTTAGTCCGCAAGGTGCATCTCAATGCAAGCGAATATATCCGTAGGGGCGAAGCATGACCGCAGTCAATATGAGATGATAACTAATAACTTATATGCGGTCATGCTTCGCCGAGCGGACTCGCATTCCGCACTACGAACCGTTTTTGTTATGCTAATCTACCGGACATGATATCAGTTCTAATCTCAAGCAAAAAAGTTGAGGAAACGGTCTGATTTCCATACTGTGCAACTATCAACTGTCAACTATCAACTGTGCAACTGTCAACTGTCAACTATCAACTATCAACTGTCAACTATCAACTGTCAACTGTCAACTGTCAACTGTCAACTATCAATGAGCGGTATAACCCCCATCAATTACCAATTCAGAACCAGTAACAAACTTCGATTCATCCGATGCCAGATAAAGAATACCGTAAGCAACATCATCAGGTTCACCCACGTGTCCCACCGGATGTAAGCTATCAAGAATTTTCCGTCCTTCAGTCACATCACCTTGTTCGGCCAACAACTTCTCTACCAGCGGTGTCCAGATAAATGCCGGATGAACTGAATTAACCCGAATCTTATTTTTGGCATACAATAGCGCATCTGTTTTGCTCATCAACCGCACTGCTCCCTTTGAGGCATGATAAGGAGGCATATCCGGGCCGCCAACCAATCCGTAAACAGAAGACAAATTAATAATGCTGCCACCTCCCGTTTCTAGCATCGAAATCAAAACGTGTTTAGTACAGAGAAAAACACCATTTACATTTATTGCCATCAACGAATTCCATTCATCTTCGGCGATTTCGTGGGTGGGTTTATTGATACCAACAATCCCTGCATTGTTCACTAAAATGTCAATTTTGCCCCACTTTTCTCGAACTTCAGACACCACCTGTTTAACGCTCGCTTCTTGTGTAACATTTAGATGCCAGTATTCTGCTTTTCCGCCTTTTTCGGTAATCTCTTCTACCAAACCTCTGCCTTCCTTCTCAGCTATATCCGTTACCGCTACACAGGCTCCTTCTTTCGCCAGCAACAGACAAGTCGCCCGACCAATTCCCGAAGCGCCACCTGTGACAACCGCAACTTTCCCTTCTACTCTATTCATAAAAACCTCTTCAAGAAATGAGTTAAAACTGTGACATCGGATACACCAACTTGGCTACAAGTATGATGTAGCGAAACTAACCAATTTGCCGATCCATCCCGACACCAACCAGGCTACAGGTATCATGTGGGGATTCTGGCGAATATGCTACGCAAATAGTATAGTGTATCAGGAACCTGCTTGTACGATGTGTGGGTTGAACCAAGCCACAATTACTTGTTGTAACTCAATCAATTTTTGTCGAAGTATGGCATTCGCGCGATCGTCCACGATCGGAAGCGAGAACCAGCGAAACAGCAGAAAACTATGATTTTACATGGCAATTTTAATTTCAATTAAGAGACTGATTGCACGCTTTTTTGAAAGCTGGTCAACCGCAGATATGTCAATACGGTTAACTTAACGCTTTTTGACGAATTTCCGAGCGCGATTTGATAGGCAATACAGGCATTTTTCGCAAGTCAGATTGTTCTTAAGTTAACCGTATTGGCAGATATCAGGCAGAGCGACGCAGATATTTTTGGGTGCATCTGGGTTTGGAAGAGGGCGAAGCATGACCGCATCTAAGTTATTAGTTATACTCTCATATTTGCTGCGGTCATGCTTCGCCCCTACACATATATTTGCTTGCACAAAGATAGACCCATAATCTTAAGAATATCCAGGAAAGCATCGGAATAAAATTGTTACAAAAATAACTTTTAAAAGTTTTGGTTGGCATCAAAATTCCCAAAAAATGAGCAGTCGATCGACCCGCCATACACAGCCTAGAAACTACCGGAACATGACTCCTAAAGTGATTGCTGCGGTTGCCAGCATCAATCCACCTGCTAGACCATAAGTTGTTCCTAAACTTACCCATTGGCTCAATGGTTGACTCACAAACGGTGAAATAAATTGACCTAGGAAAAAGCTGGTGGTAAGTCCGCCCAAAATTCGCCCTCGCAGAGATGCGGGAGTTGATGAAGTCAAACATACGTTCATATTTGGCATCAGTAACCCCACACCTAAACCAGCGATCGCCAAACCAATCAAAACCATCTCATAGGTGCGAGCCCAACTAATCACCAGATAACCAATCCCCATCAACCCAAAGGCGATCGCATAAATGTTCGTGAAGGTGAAACGAGCTTTCAGGCGTTGATAACTCAGGGCGCTGATCGAAGTAGCGAGAGTAGCAAGGGCGATCGCCAATCCACTTTGCGAAGCATTAGCACCCATTAACTGCTGAAGATAAAACGGAATCTGCACTGGAATCATTTGACATACTCCCCGGCGTAAACGCACGGGGATTCTAAGGTCAAACAGCAATTGCAGGCAAAACCTGTCTAACATCACCTAACTTAGCGGTCGATGCCCCAACCGCACAAATATTTCTAGCAGCATTTTCATCTCGTCCATTCACAGACTGACAAGATGGACAACGCCATTCTCTGACTGATAAATCCAGATTTTCTAGAACATGACCACAGGAAGAACAGGTTTTGCTAGATGGATACCATCGATCTATAAAAACAATGAGTTTTCCTTTCTTCTGGGCAACCCATTCTAAAATCTGGAGAAATTCTCCCAAAGCTAAATCTGATATCTTCCTACCCCATAACCTTTGCATTCCTTTCAAGCTCAAAGTCTCAAAACACAGGATATCAAATTTATCTGTCAGGTGATGGGCTAGTTTCCAGAACCAGTCAGTACGGTGATTTGAAACATCTTCATACTTACGAACTAAATTCTTTCTAGCCTTCTCTCGATTATTTGAACCTTTGACTTTCCTTGAGTGCTGACGACTAGCTTGCTTAATCTGGTTTAGGGATTGCTTGAGGAATTGGGGGGATTCAATCTTGGTTCCATCTGAAATAGTCAGAAAGGTTTTCAAGCCAAAATCAAATCCAGCGATTCTACTCGTCTCGGATTTGATTTTGGGTTCTCTTATTTCTTGGTCAACAACCACCATCATAAATAATTCCCCTAGGGGTGTGCGCTTAATGGTTAAGGTTTTGACTGTTCCTTCTATTTCTCTAGAGTTCCAATACTGATAAACCTGATTTCCAATCCTAACTCTATTGCCTAAGAGAAATTTGTATCCTGCTTGCTTGAGGGTGAAGGATTTGTATCTTCTAACTTTTTTGAATCCCGGTGGTCTTACCCCCTTTTTATGTTGCTTGAAAAATAGTTGGTAGGCTTTCTCAATGCGTTGACAGATATCCTGCACTGCTTGAGAGCCTACTATTTGCCAAAAGGGTTTACGCTTCCGCAGTTTGGCTAGATGAGCCTGAAGTTTGGAGCAGTTTAAGTGTTTTCCCCACATTCTGTAGTACCTTTTATGTAGGGCAATACAGTGGTTGTAGATAACTCCGGCGGCGTTAATTGACCGTTTGAGAAATCTATTCCGCTTATGTTGATACAGCTTAAACTTCAGGGTTTTCATGCTGGTATTTTATCTCAGATTCAGAGAAATTCAAAGAGAAATCAAGAGAAAGCCGTCAAGCGAAGGACGGGGCTTTATACCCAATTTTTCGGTAAAACACGATTTGAGTAAGCAGTGCAATACCGTAGGTTGTCAGTAGCAGCGTCCGCGGGACTGGCTCAGAGGCGATCGCACCCGTTTGTTGAACAGCATCTTGATGGCGATCGGGTTCGGGAAGTACCAGCAAAATTAATGGCAGAATCAACCACGCCATCAGGTAAATTAGAAACGGTTGCCGCCAATTGCGATCGGCCAAATAGCCGCCGAGGGTGAGAAAAATCATGCCGCCGAACCCCATGAAAGCTGCTTGCAATCCCAGGAATTGCGATCGAGCCGCACCGATGTAATAATCAGCAATCAGCGTGGTTGCAGTCGTCATAATACCTGCCACGCTGAAGCCCAGGAGCATCCGTCCCAGCAAAATTAGTCCAATTTGATCCAACAGGAAGCCAGAGCTGCCTGCGAAGCCATAGAGAAACACAGATAAACCCAGCAAGCCTTTGCGCCCAAAGCGATCGATCGCAATTCCGGCAATCGGCGCACCGATCGCGATAAACAAAGCTGGGGCTGTCAACACCAATCTCACCCAATAATCGGCATTAGGAACAGCCGAAAAGTGCTGCCGCATTGCTGGGAGGGAAGGGGCGATCGTGGCTCCTGCCATCACGGTTAGGGTGCTGACTAGCAGCAGGGTTGCTTTAACGAGAAAAGTGTCAGAGCTGCGTGGTTTCATAGATTATGAGAGGAAATTATCTGCCTTTATCTGTGTGGATCTGCTTGTCATTTGCGATCGACCTATCAAATTGTTACATACCAAGATTTTTTTTCACCCATCTGCTTAGATCGACCCCAAATATCAGGCAGGTAAACACAGATGAGCGCAGATAATTTCAGGGTATTTTGGAGATAATGCAATTTCTGTCTATTCAAAATGGTTGACTAGGGTTTGAAGTCGATTATAATCTCACATCTTGTACCATTCTGAATAACAGACAAGATGCCTGTTCCACAAAGAATGGATTTCTTGTGGAATGGGCTTCTAGCCCGTTCCTAAAAAGCTAATTGGGAATGGTGCAAGACCTCAGTTATAATCCTACTTGACCAATGTATTCTGCTACAGAAGTTACTGCGAGCGGCGGATATTGAATCTTCGCAATATTTTCTAGCTTGCCCTTACCATAAACCATCGTGAATAGATACAAATCTTAAATTTAAAATCTAAAATCCTAACTTATTTTTTTGAAAAAAGCTATATAATTAAAAGATGCCTCACAGCCTGATTTTAAACCTACTGCCAGTTGCACCAATCCCATCCCAATTTTTAACGGGACGGCATCTCCACGCCTTATTTCTCAACCTTGTGAGTGCTGTAGACAGCGATTTGAGCGCGTACCTGCACGACCAATCAAACGAAAAAGCTTTCACATTAAGCCCTTTCCAAGTAAGCAGAAAAGAAACTTACAAAACTAGCAACCCACAGCCACAAAAGAGAGTTTTGCCTCCGGCTGCGCGCACTATTTTGCAGGCCCTACAGTGGGAACACAAGCAAGCAATTGGGGAAAATACAGCGATTTGGTGGCGCATTTCTCTGCTGGATGACGGTTTGTTCGATCGCCTAACTCAACTGTGGCAGCAACTCAACTTCGAGCGCCCGTGGCATCTGGGCCCGACAGATTTGTACGTGACTAACATTGTCAGCCAACCCACTGCAAACCAGCCGTGGGTAAACTTTTCCAGTTACGCCGAATTGTTTGACAAAGCTTCGGAAACTGAGCGCCAAATTGCGTTTACCTTCTGCACTCCTACTAATTTTCGGCAAGGCGTGTACGATAGTGCGATGCCAAGTAGAGAAAGTGTGTTTGGCAGTTTGGCAAATCGTTGGAACAAGTATAGCGAAATTGCGATCGAATCTACTTTCACAGAAGCTATTTTTCCCAGTTTCTTCGATATCCGCACCGAAGTTTGTACGGATTCTCGCAGTAAATTTATTGGTTGCGTCGGCGAGGTTAGTTACCGAATTATGGGAGATGTCAATCCGCTTGCTGTCAAGCAAATTAACGCTTTAGCAGATTTTGCACTTTACAGCGGAGTCGGGCGCAAGACGCCGATGGGAATGGGAATGACGCGCCGATTGCCAAATTTTTAATTATTCACTTTTCTGCTTAATTTCACTGACAATTTCATAAACATCAGTGTCGGGAATTTTTGCAAACAAAGGCGTCATCTGCTTCAATATTTGCTGATAAGCTTCGCTTTGATTGGCAGCCATCTCTTCTACGCTTTCCCAAAAAATGATGGCAATACCTTTGTCTGTATTGGGCAATTGCAGTAGGTATGCTCCCTTAAATCCTGTGGCATAAGTCGCAACCGCTTTGCCAAAAAGTTCTTCGGCTTCTTTGAATTTTCCTGGTTTAAATTCGCCAATGGCAACGTAGGCAAACTGATGTCTGAGAAAGTCTAAAAATTCTGACATATCCTTATTCCTCAAAAAATCGTGATATACCAAGTTATATCAATAAAGTTCATTTAACACTCTTTCTCCCCCGGATATACCCTCAATACCCTTGGTTGTAGCGGGACTTTGAGCAAGTTCTTGTCCCACCCTTTTTGAGGGGAGTTAGGGGCGATCGGCCTTAACTGAACGGTATTAAGCTGTATTCTACCCGATCGCCAGAAGTTTGTGAATAGTAACTTTACAAAGCATTATCTTTGGTCAGACGACCATCTTCCATTAGAACAATGCGATCGGCAATATCTAAAATCCGGTTATCGTGCGTTACTAACAAAATTGTGCAACCCTGTTGCTTAGCCAGCTTCTGCATCATTTCTACCACATCTCGACCCGACTTTTTATCAAGTGCAGCAGTTGGTTCATCAGCTAAAATAATCTTGGGACGACTTACCAAAGCCCTGGCAATGGCTACGCGCTGTTTTTGTCCTCCAGAAAGATTGTCCGCATAGTAATCAATGCGATGTCCCAGCCCAACTTCTTCAAGAATATTAGCAGACATTCGATCGATATCTTCTCCCAGGCGATCGTCGTGCAATTCCAGAGACATTCGGACGTTCTGCTTGGCAGTTAAAAAAGTCAGCAAGTTATGTGCCTGAAAAATATAACCTATCTGGCGCCGCAAATACATCATTTGCTGCTTGCTTGCACCGCAAATCTCCTGTTCAAGAATTTTCAGGCTACCAGATTGTGCCGATCGCAAACCTCCCATCAACGTTAGTAAAGTTGTTTTTCCAGAACCCGAAGGCCCGGTCATAATCACAATTTCACCTGGATTAATATCGAGATTTATTTCAAATAAAACCTGTTTGCGAAGTTCTCCATCGCCAAAGTAGTGATTTAGGTTGCAAGCAGAAATTACAGGCTTATTTGATGCCGATACATCAATCTGATTTGAGGGATTTAAATTTTGCATCATTGCGATAAATCTCAGAAAGAATACATGAAGTTACAAGTCAATTTTTAGCGAGTAATTCAGATTTCCGGAATCTGAGAAATAAACTCCTAAATACAAACACTTTGATGGTGGGAATATTTCAGAAAATATCAGCCGGATCGGCTCCCTGCAATTTGCCCATAGCAACAGTGCCAGAAACGGTACACATGATAATAGTTAAAACCAGCACTAAAATAGCTCGATTAAAAGTCATGCCAATCGGCAATAGGGTAGCAATTCCAGCAATCACATACAATCCAGATGAAAGAATAAATCCTGGTATAAAACCCAAAAATGCCAGAATCAAAGATTCTTGAATCAGGATACCAACTAAGTAAGAATCGCTGTAGCCCATCGCTTTGAGGGTAGCGTATTCAGGTAAGTGATCGGATACGTCGGAATAGAGAATCTGATAAACAATCACAATCCCGACAATAAAACCAATCACTGTTCCAAATCCAAAAATAAAGCCGGTTGGGGTACTGCTAGACCAATATTTCTTTTCGCGATCGCCAAATTCAGTGCGCGTCAGTACCAAAACATCGGCTGGCAAGTGGTTTCGGAGTGCTGCTTGCAGTTGCTTGAGGTTTGCGCCCGGCTGTAATTCGATTAAACCGACATCTATTCGATCGGATCTGCGATCGGGAAATAGATGTAAAAAAGTAGAATCACTGACAAACATAGTACCGCTAGCCCCAAAGGATACTCCAAGATTAAATAATCCTGTAACCCATAGCTGTCTGTCATTAACTTGTACGGAGAGCGGATTGGATTGCTTGAAAAGACTGGTAATATCTCCAAATTCAGCGCGACTAGCTCTGTCAAAAAGCACTCGATCTAAAGGTTTAATTCGATCGGCTTGCTGATTTACTTCTGGTAAGTTAAATGCTGATTTTGCTGGGTCTAATCCAATAGTTAAAACTATGCGTTCCTGTTCTTTTTGTTCGGGATTTTGCCATTGAGAGCTACCCATGTATACGTGATTGATTGATTTGACGGCCTCAAAGCCTGCTGCTTGATATAGCCGTTCTTTGGGAAAAGATTTCAGTGATACTACGGTTTCAGATATGGGATTGATTAGGAATAAATCGCCGTGTAATAGGTTTTGAATGCTAGCGGCAGATTCGTAGAGTGTATCATTGAGTCCGAGTTGGACAAACATCAAGACATCAGCAAAAGCAATTCCTGCCAAGGCTACAGCAAGTCGCTGTTTTTCTCGTTTGACCTGAAGCCATGCTAGGGGTGTTCTGCGAAAAGATTTTAGCATTTTTGTTAAAGTTGATGAGTTGATATTCATGGAAAAGCTAAAAATCAATGGCTACCTGAACTTGCAAGTTAGTCAAATCTGCAACTCGCTTACTACCTTCAGCATTCAGGTTAATTCTGACTTCTACTACTCGACGGTCTAGATTCTCTCCAGGTGTATTGCTGCTAATTTCTTGCTGAGTAACTTGCAGTCCAATTTGTCTAACTATTCCAGATATTTCACCACTGAATGATTGACTGGTAATAATAACTTTTTGACCAGTACGAATTTTGCTGATATCAGTTTGATAGACTTCTGCAACTACTTGCATTCGATCGGTTTGACCCAAATCGGCGATACCTTTTGAGCCAACAACTTCTCCCGGTTTGGCGTAAATTTCGAGAATGCGACCTGCTGCGGGAGTGCGGATGTAGGCTTTTGTTAAGGAAGTTTCAGCGCGTTTGAGAGAGGCACGAGCGTTGCTAACTTCTGCTGCTGCTGCTTGTACGTCGGTGAAGCGAACTTCTGCTGTTTGTGAAAGCGTTGCTTTGGCTTCGTTAATTTGTTCTGCCAAAGTTGCGATTGTTTTGTCTCGGTTGGCTTTGGCTTCATTAATTTGTTCTGCCAAAGTTGCGATTGTTTTGTCTCGGTTGGCTTTGGCTTCATTAATTTGTTCTGCCAAAGTTGCGATCGCCCTCGATCGATTTGCTTGACTTTCCAAAAATTGTTGCGCGGAAGTTTCCGCACTCAGGCGTTTGCGATCGACTTCTTGACTAGAAACAGCGCCTTCTCGGTACAGCGATTCGTAGCGCTGCAAGTCCGATCGAGCATTTCGCGTCTCCGCCCCAACTCGATCGACTGTTGCCTTCAAAGCTTGTTTCTGTCCTTGCAGTTCGGCTCGCAAGCGATCGATCGCCGCTTCCTGAGCCGTACTTTCCCCTTCCAATTGAGCCGTCAAACGAGCAATTTCGGCTCGCTGAGCGCTAATTTGTCCTGCAAGTTCTGCTTGCAAGCGAGAAACCGTTGCCCGCCGCGCTGCAATTTCGCCCGGTTTCGCTCCTGCTTTAACTTGAGCTAGCTTTGCGCGAGCGATATTAACTTGTTCTTTGGCTTGTTGCACTTCATCTTCCAGCCGATCGCGCGAGTCCATAACTGCGATCGCCCGATCGGCCTCAACCCGATCGCCCCGCTGCACCAGCAGTTGAGATATGCGATCGTTGCTCATCACCGCTGGTACCGACACGCGAATTACTTCGCCCACCGGTTCTAAACGCCCCAAAGTCACAACTTGCTTCGGGATGGGAAGCGTCGGTGCTAATTCAGAGGGTTTACTCGTCGGCCCAAACTGCTGGATTGCATAGAAAGCCCCTCCGCCTGTAATCGCAATCGCGGCTAAGATTGGGGCGATCGTCCATCTACTTGACTTTGACAGTAAGTTAAGGTTCATGTGGATTCTGGTTGCGAGCAATCCTCAGGCGGCATCTGCGCGCGGAATGCAGCCTTAACAGGAACTCGACGTATCTCAATATGTTGATATTTGCCATCATATATCAACATATTGAGATATGCAACCAGAATCAGAAACTTTGTGCAAAAAAAGTCAGAATGTAAGATAAATGCCCGTCACAGCTTGCCTCAAGCACGAAGTCGAAGTGAATCAATCCTCCAATAAGTCCACAATCATCAATTTTCTGCAAAGCTACTGGGCAGTTAACGCTGCTTTCGAGACAAGGCTCTCGGCCTACGGGCTGAGCGGGCCGCAGTGGGACACGCTGCGAATTTTGCGGGAACATCCGGGGGCAAACGGTGCGGACATCGCCCGCTTTGCCCGCGTGAGTCCCCAAGCGGTAGCAACCATGTTGCAACGTTTGGAACAAGCAGGGCTAATTTTTCGCCGCGCACCTTCGCGGGGTCGATCGGTCAAAAGCTACATTACCCCGAGTGGTGAAGCACTGCTGCGCGAGGGCGATCGTATTGCCAATGAGATTGAAGCACAAATCTTGTCCGACTTTAGCAGCGAAGAACAAGAGCATTTCAACGATTATCTTCGCCGCTGCACGGCTAACGCGAACTCCGATCGAGTCGAGTAAGCTGTTGTGCATCTAGATTGTGTATGGTAATTCAGAGTCCGATAAGGACAGGATTTGACGATTGTTGTTCGGTACTCGAAATATACAATTTAAATGCACAACAGCTTAGTGCAAAATCCGGGTTAAAAACCCCTCTATTGTTGAATAGAGAGAGGAGAAAAATCAGCGTTCAGTAGTCGGAGCATCTCAGTTTTGTATTTTTTTACAAAAGTGAGATTCTCGATGCTCGCCTGGTAGTAAACCAGGATTTGTTCAACAGTTGACAGTTGACAGTTGACAGTTGACAGTTTGAGAGCGACCTCTACCTAGAAGTCCGAGGATTCGAGTAATGAATAGTCTGATTTTTATTTCTCCCTCAAAGGGAGAGGCTTTCAACCAATTATTTTTGAAAAAAACTTAATCCGCCGCGCGACTGAACAATTTTTATAGAACTTAGATACCGTGTAACAAATGATACTAATTACTGTTTTGGTATCCTCTTGATTCTTTAGTCTCCCTCTGATGGGAGGAGACTTTGACTCTCTAACGGTTTCAATGGCAGAGTTTTACCGGAGATTTTTAACACTTGCGATACCAGCGGAGACGAGAGAGCACTTAACCCATAAAAAACGGTTTTTTGCAATAACCCTATTGAATTTATTAACAGCCATCTGGGAAAATTATCACATAGAAATACAAACAAAATAAATAGCCAGACCCAACAAATGCCAAAAATATTAGTAATTGAAGACAATAACTTAATCCGAGAAACCGTTTTAGAAATTCTGAACTTGGGCGATTTTGAAGCTGTCGGCGCCGAAAACGGAAAACTTGGTGTCGAGTTAGCGATCGCCCAAATTCCCGATCTAATCTTGTCTGATGTCATGATGCCGGAATTCAACGGCTTTGAAGTTTTCGCGATTTTGCGATCGCACCCTGTAACCGCCAGCATTCCGTTTATTTTTCTGACAGCCTCCGAAATGGAAAAAGCCCTCGAACTCAAAGCAGACGGCTATCTCAAGAAACCTTGCAGCATGACAGAAATCCTCGGGGCGATCGCAACTCAACTAGAAAAACCGACAGTTACCAACCCAAAATATCAAAAAATACAAGACAATTCCGCGCGCTCAAATCTCAGCTCGCGCGCCAGGAATCAAAAATCTCGCTTTGAGATTGCATCGCTTTGCTCCCAATGACGCCCGCAGTAACATTACTGATACATAAATTCAGGGAATATCAAATTGGTTCCAGCCGGAGGTGACTTAGACTGGGTATGTTGATTTGGTAAAAAAGTCATGAAGGCACAACCCAAAGGCCGCCTAGTTTGGAATCACTCTACCCACCTTCCCGGTTTGATACCAATTTTAGAGCGCCTGACTCTCAGAATGGGCATTCAAACCGTTACCCCAGGTGTCATTAACAAAGTTAAAGGACACATCCCCCACATGACATTAAGAGTGTCAGTGCCCATTCGCGGGGGATTTAAAATCATTGCCAGACAGGGCAAAACCGTACAAGAAGTCTTTATATTAACCACTCTCACACAAAGGGACTTGGAAGAGACGATCGCCCAAACCCTAGCCAAATGACAATTTTTCCTTAGCAAGCAAAGCCCGGGCTCTAACTGCCAAAGTTTCATCGCTTTGGGCTATTTCCTCAAGTTTTGCCGAAACTTCCGCTAACCAATCCGGTTTAACAGTCGCAGCACCAGCCAAAGCTTGCAAACCTCCCGCCGCTGCGTAGCGAACCACCCATTCCGGATCTCGGGACGCTTGCAGCAGCGTTTTCACAGTGCGATTTTGAGCCTCTAAAACTTGTTCTGTCGGCATCAATTCCCAGCAAATCGTCCCCAAACCCCTAGCCGCCGCCCGCCGCACGCTCAAAGCAAAGTCATTCGCCGCCGCATCCAGCAAAATCTCTAAACCCCTAGGATCGCCAATTCCCGCCAAAGCCCGAACAGCCCAAGCTCTCGCTCCGTAATTGTAGCCGTCAAGCTGTTCTAGCAGCGGCAGCACCGCAGGTTCTCCGAGTTGAATTAGTCCGTCAACGGCGGCCACGGCGGCACCTGGGTTGTTGTAGCCGAGGACTGTAATTAAGGTAGGAATTGCTGCTTTTGAGTCAGCAGCCGCCAGTGCTTTGACTGCGTTTAACAAGCCTTCGGAAGAATCTGCTTGTTCGACGGCGCGAATTAGTTCTAATGCCATTTATTTATAGTATTTACCGTGACCATTGTAATTGTATGTTGGGTCGATCGCGCGATCGAACTTTTTGTTGCGTGGGTAAGGAGCGGTGATTAACTTGAAAAGCTTCCCCAGCTCGAAATAGGACAATCTTGGTTAAAGAGTCGAATTCGCCAAAAACTCGACTCCATACCTGCGCTAGGAATTCTTGCGCTGTGCATCCTCACCCTCTTGACGCTTCCTATAAGCCTTAGCCCAAGCATAGCGCTGCGGATCTTTTTTAAGCAGATATTCCACAACTTGCCGACGCTTATTCTCATCCTTAGTATTTTTGACAACCTGCTTGAGTTCGGAATCTATATCTTCTGATTCAGCACCGCGTTTAATTGCCTCCTTAAACCAACGCTCACCCTCTGAAAATTGACTCCGCTCAAAACAAATAGCTCCCATCAAAGTGTAAGGATGATGACTCTGAGGCTGATACTCAATAGCTTTGAGCGCGCACTTTTCAGCATCACCTAGTTTATGAATATCTCGGAAAGCACCGCCCCTCGTTGTTAGCAAAGCTGACTTGAGCTTATTTTCTTTGATTTGGTCGAAGTCCAGATTTTCTGTCACCTTCAATGCACTGTTTGGTTCATCTGCCTTGCGCCAATGACTGCTGGCGTTGGGCAAGTTCCATTTGTTTCCAGTGCGCTCATATTCCTGCTCATAGAAACACGCTTCAAGCCTGTGGTACGCTATAGCAATCCTTCCATGACTAGCTAAAAGTTTTTGTTGTATTAACTGAACAACTAACACAGGATCTAGACGCTCTTCTTTCTCCAATTTTACCATAATTGCGTAAAACGGATCGAAGGGGAAATCACGATCTATAATCCGATACTTGACCTTGAGAGCAGCAAATTTCTTTTCTTGTGCAAAAGTAATTATATCCTCACGTCCATTCTTTTGCAACCAATCAATATCAGCCTCACTTAACTGCTCTCCCGATTTGATCTTAGACTTGAGAATAGCCGCATATTTGTCAAGCGCAAGAGTAATTGTCTCAGTCAGTTTACGCTTTTTAAGAAAGTTAATATCCTGCTCACCTAGCTGATTGTCTAAATCAATTTTTTTAAGAACTTTATACAGATGGCTAGAGAGGGATGAATCCTCAGATTCATTAGCTTTATACTTAACTTTCAGTTCAGCAAAGTGTCGTGTCTGTTCTATCTCCAAAACAAGATTAAGCGTTTCGCTAAGTTGATGCTCTTCCAGCCAGTTAAGTTCTGACTCGCTCAACTGCTGATCTACCTCAAGATTTTTCAGGACTTGATAGAGCGGACTTGATGCAGATGTTTCTGGGTATTCACTAGCTTTGTACTTATCCTTGAGTTGGGCAAATTCAGCTTCCCATACAGCTTTTTGTTGCCCAAAAATTTCGAGAGTATCCACCAGTTTGTTATTGACAAGCCAGTTAGCCTCTACATCACTTAATATTTCTCCTGCATCCAGTTGCTTGAGGATTTGATACAAGGGGCTATCCAGTGAACAATCTGGATATTGAGTTGCTCGGTACTTAGCCTTTAGTGCAGCAAATCGCGCCATCTCTTCAACAATAGCAACTATTTCAGTAAGCCCCTGTTCTTGCAGGTATTTAACTTCTAAGTCAGTTAGCTTATTTTCTGAGTCAAGTTTCCAAAGGATAGGATACAAAGGACTGGATAGCCGTAAATCGCGATGTCTGGTTACTTTGAACTTAGACTTGAGTTGAGAAAATTTAGCATCTAGTTTTCTTGGTTCTTCAGCCTTACGTAGTGGCTCTTGCTCGATAGCTTCTATTGTTTCCAAAAGCTCATGCTCTAATAACCAATTCCACTCGAAGTCGGTAATTTCAAATTCTAAATCAGCTTTTCGCAGAATGAGATAGAGAAGACTAGAGGGAGATGAATCTTCATATTTTGTGGCTTGATACTTAGACTTCAGCGCTGCAAAATGTTGCACCTGGACTTCAAAAGGATCGTTGCTCATGGTGAATCACCCGATTTATACTTCTAGCTGCTACACAACCATCTCGCAGCATTCCGCGATCGCCCGGAGTCAAAACCAAAACTTTTTTAACTGAAGACTTATGCAGATGGTAATATTATTTTAACACGAGCTATTTCACCAACTACAGCTATAAACCTCAGTATTTTTACTGAAATTTATAAAAATTCGTACCTAAAGCCTCGTTTCTTATTCCATCAAATCATCAGCCATCGGTTCACCCGAATAAAAGGGAGAAAATAGTAGTTCTCAACTGCCTGAAATACAGATAGGGGGTAGGGAAAGAGCACGGCGCTGTGTCCTGAAATCTGCTATGTCCTAAATATACGCCAGACAATTAAGAATCGCTAAAGCAATTCTATTGCAGTTATGAACGAATTTTTTTCAAAGTAAACTATCCATTAAGTTCATAACTTGGATAGCTTCATCTGACAAAGATAGTAATACTTGTTGATTGAGGTGATGCTCCAAAACTCCTTTTAGCGCAATCAATTTCATGCTATTTTCTGCTAAAGTTTCTGCAATAGCGGGCGCTGCGGGTAAATAGCCGATCGCCCCCAAGTCCATCAAAGCCGATCGCCTCAACTGCAAATTATCCCCATTCAAAGCAGTTACCAACCGATCTCCGTAAATGCGATCGCCAGTCAACTGATACATCGCTCGCGCCGAAGCGTACTGCACCCGCTCCACAGAATGCTCTAAAAAAGGTGAAATTAGCGGTATTGCCTCTGTCGCTTCCAGCGTACCCAAAGCTTCAATTACCGAGTCGTAAGGCTGCACGAGGTGCGATTTTCCAGGCACTCGCAGGGCTACAGCTACGCCCCCATCTAAGAGTTTCATCAGCGGTGGAATGGAATCGCGATCGCCCAGCATTTCTAGAGCTTGAGCCGCCGCTTCCCGCACGTAATAATCCGCGCATTCCAAACAGCGAGTTAGCGCCGGCAAGGCTTGTTTATCGCCCAATTTTCCTAGAGCTCGTGCCGCATTTCGCAGTAGGGAATAGTCGCCGATTTTTGTCTGTTCTGATTCTTCTTGCAAGGCGGCAATCAAAGCTGCAATCGCTGCCGGTTCCTTGACTCGAAATCTGCCTACCCACCAAGCAGCATAATAGCGGAGACTGTAGTCTTGGGAGTGCAAATTTGCGATCGCCTGTTCTATTGTTAAAGACTCGCCCTCAGCTACACCCGCTGGTGGTGAGTCGGATTCATCATAATTCATAGTCATAATTCATAGTGATTAGGGAAATCGGCGATTGAAATCGCTGCTAGACAAACAAAACCCGCCTGCGCGGGTTGGGGAAACTCGGCGATTGAAATCGCGTCTAGACAAACGAAACCCGCCTGCGCGGGTTGGGGAAACTCGGCGATTAAAATCGCCCGTTCTAGCGGACTTTGCTATTAATTATGATCCGACGATGATGCAGGCAATGATTCTGCGATCGCACAGAACCGGACAATCATAAAAAATTGATTTCTGCATCTAGTCGGATTACACTAGCTATTAGACCTTAGCCAATGGCCATTAATCTCTAGTAAATTTACTAATGACTAACGACCGATGACTACTGTTCGCGAGCGGGGACAGCACTAATAACTGATGACTAACGACTAAATTGGAGTAATGCTGGCGATTTTCCCGCCCAAGCGTTGAAATTTCTGCATTTGCGAGGACAAATCCTCACCAGGTACGATAAACGCCTTGCTGCTGTGGCGCACCCTGGGATAGCCACCCGTCCGAATGCCCGACACTTCAACGCGGAAAAGCCGCCCTTCTTTACCGTAAGCTGCCGCACCACCAAAACCGCTGCTGGGAGTTACGTTTTGTGTCGAAGACCGGTATGCCCAACCTTCGTTGCCACCAGAAGGCCCAACTACAGCAGTAGCGCTGTTAGTGCCTAATTCGACAGCTAAGCGGGAGTTATTTCCTTCGAGTTGAGATGTATCGCTGTTGGCATAGCCGCGATATAGCCGGAACATCCGGGTAAAACCAACGGTTTTTTGACCTGTCTGAGTGTTAAAGCCCCGGTAGTAAGGGACGATATTATCACCGAAACTTTCTTGATACTCTACTGAATCGATGTAAGAATCAATATCAGCATCGTAGCCTTCTGTTTGGTACAAATCTAAGTGATAAATTACTTCAGATTCGTCGTAGGGAGCGCGACCGAGCAAGTGTTTGTAGTTTAGTTCGATCGTCCGAGTTTGGAAGCTGCTGTACAAAAACTTGGTTTTGTACAGTTCCGATTTTGCCACTGCCCGCACAAATTCTCGCACCGTTAAACTGCCGTCTCGCAGGAGAGATTCAGCACTTGTCAGGCGCTCGGATTTCATCAAATAGTCGTTGCCCAGCACCTGACGGTAAACTGCACGAATCACAGTTTCAATGTCGTCTTTGGTGTAGTTCGGGCGCAATTCTACCTTCGGCGCATCGCTCAATGCGGATGTTCCCAGTCTGGACGCTGCTGTGGAAATAGCCACCAGATTTTCTCCTAAATTAATAACAAAAATTTAAAGCTTGGTTGAACTTGAGATTTTTAGGACTAAGGCCAAGATGTGTCAAATTTGGGTGCACTCCCGGCGCAGCTTGTATGTACACATCAATTAATCCTAATTTGCTAAAGACGTTTCAAAAAACATCTTTACATACAAACTTTAAGCTGTGGTAATACTTACCACTTTGCCACCACGTTTGTTGATTTGCTGCAAGCGGGTCGAAAGTCGATCGTAAGACACGAGATATTCGGTAGTTCTACACCGCACTTGGGGTGAAAACTTAGCCGCCGAACCTTCGATTCAAAAAACTTTTTCCGTTGACACTCTCAGCGCTCTTCGCGACTGAGATTCTTAAGAAATTTCGTTCTTAATATCCCTATTGCTAGGGTTCCTGGGCGCAATCCTCTTACCAAAAAATGGTGGGCTGCTATCCTTGCCTTTGGGCAAGCTCCTCAAGCGTTTAAGGGGCTAAGCCCTTGGTAACGCGAGAGTCCCCGCGTACCTTTAATATATGGTAGGAATTTGCTTCTCAGGTTTGCACCTGTGTATCCATCCCAACAATAGAGTGTAACGGCAAAAGCCCTTTTTACACTGCTAAAAATGTGAAAAATCAAGAAAGATTCACGGCGGTTAAAACCGCCCGTGCCGCTTTCATGGAAGGTCTAAAGACTCGCTCGTTTTCCGCTTGCCGAACTTTTTTTATAAGTTTCGGACTCAGGAACTCCCGCACAAAATCTTTAACTGAAATCTGCCCTTCCAGCAGGAAAGATTTGGCACTGGTAACTCGTTCGCTCGACATTAAATACTCGTTACCGAAAACTTGGCTGTAAGCGACACAAATTACTGCTTTCGCATCGTCTTGCGTCCACCGAGGGCGCAGTTCTACTCGTCTCGCTTTTTCAAATGCTTTTATTCCTAACTTTTCTGCTTTTCATGCTTGAAAAACTAAAAAGTTCTGAAAAAAGTATTTGGAAGACTCCGCTAAGATCGCAGATGCCCGGAATCGTAAACAACAGTTAACACTCAAGCTAACAGCAGCTTACATTTCCGGGCATCACGCAAATCTAGCTTAGAGCGTTGACTGCGTAGTCGAGGTAGGAATTGGCTTCAGTTGCAGCATCGCCACTCAAACCGTGGTTGGCTTTGATGTACTTGAGAGCTTCAACATACCAGCTAGGAGACAATTCAAATGTCCGGTTGATTTCGTCAATACCTGCAATCAGGTACTCATCCATTGGACCTGTGCCGCCTGCAACTAAGCAGTAGGTTACCATCCGCAGGTAGTAGCCGATGTCGCGGGAGCACTTAGCTTTACCGGTTGAGGTAGAAGCGTAGTTTGGCCCTTGCATTTGTTGAGTGTACGGGAACTTGTTGTACACAGCTTGAGCTGCACCGTCGATCAAGCGCGCAGAGTTGGCGCTCAAAGACTTGGCTGCTTCCAAACCTGCTGCTGCTTGGCGGAAACGACCGAAGGCTACTTGCAATTCGGTGCTGCTCAGGAAGCGGCCTTGAGAATCGGCGGCGGTTACTGCTTCAGTCAAAGGGGTTTTCATTGTTCTGCTGTCTCCCTAATGTTGTTTTGTTTGTACCAAAATGATTGCTTGCAAATAATGCGATCGCTCGCTTCTTTACAGGAAGAAATGTTCGGGCTCGCTATTTTTAGCCGACTGCATTAGCTGCGCGGTCGAAGTAGCTGCCGATTTCGGACATCAGCGAGCTGCAATCACCACGGGTAATGCCGTTGGGGTCGTTAGCAAGCGCGATCGCTGCTTCTTTCATTTTTTGTACGCCGGTTGCAACGGATGCACCTGGAGTTCCCAGAGCTTGGTATGTTTCGCGCAGACCGTTCAAGCAACGATCGTCCAAAACGCTGGCGTCGCCTGCAAATGTGGCGTAGGTTACGTAGCGCAAGATGATTTCCATGTCGCGCAAGCAAGCTGCCATGCGGCGGCTGGTGTATGCGTTGCCACCGGGGGCGATCAACTGAGGCTGTTCAGCAAACAAAGAGCGAGCTGCATTAGCGACGATTGTGGATGCGTTACCGGTGATGCGGTTTACTGCGTCAATCCGCTTGTTGGCGTCAGAAACCATGCTGCTGAGAGCATCTAGTTGGCCAGCAGCCAAAAATTCGCCGCGAGCGTCTGCTTGGGAAACCACTTTTGTAAATGCGTCAAACATGAACGAACTCTCCTACTTTGAGTTAATTGAGTTTGGTTGCGGTATAAAACCGTTAAGTTAAATTTGTTCAGGCTGTTGGGCCTGCAAGGGTTGAAGGTTGACGCCAGCTACTGCGCTGGCCGGCTCGATCTCTCCCTTTCCGCTACCTTCACTATTGTGACATTGCAACGGACATTTAAGAAACCTTAGAAAATTTTACATCTTTTATGAGATGCGACAAACCTTGTCAATCAGTGTTTTTGTTAACTTTCGCCTGTCGTTTCAACCCTCTGATAACCTTTATACAATGCTGGTTCCTCTTTGTTTATTACAAATTATTACGAAAACTTATTTCTGTGAGAAGGTAAATCGATGTGGGGCAAGTGGTGGCAAATCTAATCCCTGGGATAGATGCCAGATTGCAGCGGTAAACTGCCGATCGAGAGATTGTCTGTGATATTCGAGGGTTCGATGGGGAGAAAATCCGATGGGATTCGGGGATTAGGGCAGACAGGGAAAGGATTTGACGAGTTTCGATCCCTTGAAATATAGAATTCAAATGCAGCACAACATAAGTCTAGAGTTGGCTTCGATCGCCCTTTTTGTCACTCTGCCATCGCCCTGAATTGTCCCGTGGGCCGATCGCCTCTGTTGGCTTTCCCAGGGCAAAGCCGAATAGTGAAGAAAAGTTAACAAAATTTAAGTTTTGCTAAAACAAGCCCGGGGGAATAGGGAAAAAAGCAAAAATTATGTCCGATGCAGGATGTCGGCAGAATGTGGTGTTGGTAAAATCCAACAGATTGGCAGGGCGATCGGCACAACCTCAGCTTTTGAACGAAATATCACCATTTAAAGACAAAACTCAGCCGCTGGGTCTTGGGTAAAAGCCGGAGAAATTGCTAATTTTTAGTTGTAAGGTGGATAAGTGCTATCAGCGGTAGGTCTACAAACGGTGCGAGAGAGCCGCCAGACGCAGTGAAGTTGACAGCTTCCTGCTCTCTCGGCATCGAACCGGGGCCCAATACGAGTCTCAAGTTCAGCAGTTTTTGATTCAGAACTCAAAACTAAAAACTCTTTTACTGCCATCAGCCACATTCATCGGCTGTAACTTGTTCGGCCGCAGTCCCCTAATTGCCCCATGCTCGATCGTAATTTATGTCTTCAAATTCTCCATCTTCTTGGCACACCGTACCAATTGATAAAACCCTCCAGCAGCTAAGCAGTAACAAAGACGGGGGCTTGAGCAGCCAACAGGTGTCCGAACGCTTGCAGCAATACGGCCCCAATGAACTCGAAGAAACAGGAGGCCGCAGTGCTTGGTCGATTTTTGTCGATCAGTTCACCAACATCATGTTGTTGATGCTGATAGGTGTGGCGGTGGTTTCTGCATTCTTAGATATCAGGTCAAATACTTTTCCGAAAGATGCGATCGCCATTTTTGCGATCGTCATACTCAACGGCATTCTCGGCTATTTCCAAGAGCAAAGTGCCGAAAAAGCCCTCGCAGCCCTCAAAAACCTCTCTTCCCCCCTAGTCCGAGTCCTGCGGGACGGCAAAACTTCGGAAATCGCAGCCAAGGAACTCGTACCCGGAGACGTGATGCTGTTGGAGGCTGGGGTAAAAATAGCAGCAGACGGGCGCTTGATCGAAGCTTCCAACCTGCAAGTCAGAGAATCTGCTTTGACGGGAGAAGCGATCGCAGCTACCAAACAAGCCGATCTCGAACTTCCCGAAGATGCTTCGTTGGGCGATCGACTCAACCTGATTTTTCAGGGGACAGAAGTTGTTCAGGGACGGGCCAAGGCGATCGTCACCAACACCGGAATGCAAACGGAATTGGGCAAAATTGCCGCCATGCTTCAGTCAGTAGAAACCGAACCAACTCCCCTACAACAGCGGATGGGACAGTTGGGAAATGTTCTAGTCTCCGGCGCCCTAGGCTTAGTGGCAATTGTCGTCATCGGTGGGATGATTACCTTCAACAACGGCAGCATTGGGTTCGATACCAGCAGATTTGAAGAATTGTTAGAAGTTTCTCTCAGCATGGCTGTGGCTGTCGTTCCCGAAGGACTTGCGGCCGTCGTCACAGTTACTTTGGCGCTGGGAACTAGGCGGATGGTGAAGCGAAACGCTCTAATTCGCAAACTGCCGGCTGTAGAAACTTTGGGTTCGGTAACAACCATTTGTTCCGACAAAACAGGTACTCTGACTCAAAATAAAATGGTAGTGCAGCTACTATCTACAGGCGACTGCACTATCAGTGTTGCAGGCGACGGCTATGCCCCGATCGGAGATTTTACCGATCGGCATACCTCGACCCAAATTAATAATTTAGAAGAATATCCAGAACTCGAATCTTTATTAATTGCTTGTGCAGTTTGCAACGACGCAGTATTGCAGCACGAACAGCAAGAATGGAAGATTTTGGGCGATCCTACGGAAGGAGCTCTGCTATCTTTAGCGGGAAAAGCAGGCATTTATAGGGAAAAACAGTCTCAATTGCTGCCGCGCACGGCGGAGTTTCCTTTTTCTTCCGAACGCAAGCGGATGAGCGTAATTTGCGAAGTACCCGGACATTCGGGACATTCGGGCTTTCCCGCACCAAACGGACAGCAGCAGAATTATTTGATGCTGACGAAAGGTTCTCCCGAGTTGACTTTGGAGCGCTGTCAAGGAATTATAGTCGGCGATCGAGTACAACCTTTAAACCAGGAAATGCGCGATCGCATCCTCGCCGAAAACAATAACATGGCAAGCGGGGGTTTGCGAGTCCTCGGGTTTGCATACAAAATCTGGGAAAACGTGCCGCCCGAAGGTTCCGAGGAAATCAGCGAACAAGAGATGATTTGGCTGGGACTCGTCAGTATGCTTGACGCGCCGCGCCCGGAAGTACGGGAAGCCGTGGTGAAGTGCCGCGATGCAGGGATTCGGGTGGTGATGATTACAGGAGATCACCAGTTGACGGCACAGGCGATCGCCTACGATTTAGGTATTGCGACAGAGGGCGATCGAGTTCTCACCGGTCAAGAATTAGAAAAGCTCAGTCAAGAACAACTAAAACAACAAGTCGAACACGTCAGCGTTTACGCCCGCGTCTCCCCCGAACACAAATTGCGTATCGTCCAAGCTTTGCAAAGTTTAGGCAAATTTGTCGCCATGACAGGCGACGGAGTTAACGACGCGCCCGCCTTGAAACAAGCCGATATCGGCATTGCAATGGGGATTACCGGCACCGATGTCAGTAAAGAAGCTAGCGATATGGTACTCCTCGACGACAACTTCGCAACTATTGTCGCCGCCGCCGAAGAAGGACGAGTCGTTTATACCAACATTCGCCGCTTTATTAAGTACATTTTGGGCAGCAACATCGGCGAAGTTTTGACAATTGCCGCTGCACCTTTATTGGGTTTGGGAGGAGTACCGCTGACGCCCCTCCAAATTTTGTGGATGAACTTAGTAACAGATGGCGTTCCGGCTTTGGCCTTAGCCGTGGAACCAGCCGAACCAAACGTGATGAGAAAACCTCCTTTCAGTCCGCGCGAAAGTATTTTTGCCCGGGGTTTGGGTTCTTACATGATTCGGATCGGGATTATCTTTGCAATTTTGACGATCGCGATGATGTCCTGGGCTTACGGATATACTCACACTCCCGGACACGGCGATCCAGATGCTTGGAAAACCATGGTATTTACTACTCTGTGTTTAGCGCAAATGGGTCATGCGATCGCAATTCGATCTAACACTCAGCTAACGATCGAGTTAAATCCCTTCACTAATGTTTTTGTGTGGGGAGCTGTGATTGTGACTACTGCTTTGCAATTAATGTTGATTTACGTTCCACCGCTGAGAGCATTTTTCGGAACTCACTATTTAACGCCTTTTGAATTGATGATTTGCTTCGGATTCAGCGCCCTAATGTTTGTCTGGATTGAAATGGAAAAACTGTTCGTGCGCTTATACAAAGCTCGCAAATAGTGTTAACGGCTGACGGATAATGAGCGCTGTTTCATTATTCGTTAGGTCGCTGACACTTGGCAAGATTTTCAACACCATCAAGTCATAGCAAGCACAACGATCCGCAAAAAATGGAATTCCACCGATTTGCCCTTGAATTAGGTAAGGTGCCCAATGCACACCCTACGATGACTGTATTACCAATAACTAATAACGAATAACAACTAACCAATAACAATATTATGTATTTGAAAACACTGCACCTACGGCAGTTTCGCAACTACTTCGATCAAAAGGTAGCCTTTGACGCTCCCAAAACCATATTAGTAGGAAATAACGCCCAAGGAAAATCTAACCTGTTAGAAGCGGTAGAGTTACTTTCGACATTAAAAAGCCACAGAGTATCGCGCGATCGCGACTTAATCCTCGACTCAAAGCCGATCGCCCAAATAGATGCTACACTCGAACGTCAAACCGGAGCGATCGACTTATCTTTAACACTGCGCTCCGGGGCGCGCCGCAGCCTGAAGCTCAACGGCGAACCGCTGCGCCGCCATTTAGACTTCTTGAGCGTCATCAATGTAGTACAATTTTCCTGTTTGGATTTAGACTTAGTACGCGGCGGGCCCGAAGGAAGGCGCAACTGGATCGATCGGCTAGTCATCCAACTAGAGCCGATTTACGCTCACATTTTGCACCAGTACAACCAAATTTTGCGCCAGCGAAACGCTCTGTTAAAACGTTCTAGAGAAACCAGAAAAACAGAATTTTCCCAAAGTTTGGACAAAATGCGATTTATCGGATCTGAAACTCCCGAAGACCAAAATATCGCAGAATCCCCAATGCCCAATGCCCCATTCCCAATGCCCAATGCCCAATCCCCCATTCCCAGTTCAGAATTAGCCTTGTGGGACGCACAGTTGGCGACAGCCGGGGCTCGGGTAATCCGCAGGCGCGATCGTATTTTGGAACGATTGATGCCTTTAGCGCGCAATTGGCACGGTTCAATTAGCGGTTCCACAGAAGTTTTAGATGTCAAATACGATGCTAATATTGAAGTAAGCTCGGAATTAATCGGTAAAGACAATCTCGAAGGAGTGCGGCAAGCATTTTTAGAGAAAATTCAAAAAAGGGCGATCGCAGAACAATTTCAAGGAACCACCTTAGTCGGCCCGCACCGCGACGACATTACATTTACAATTAACAACACCCCAGCGCGTCAGTACGCCTCCCAAGGTCAGCAGCGAACTCTCGTACTAGCATTAAAATTAGCCGAATTGCAGCTTATTGAAGAAGTCGTGGGAGAAGCACCTTTACTATTGCTCGACGACGTACTTGCAGAACTCGATCTGAGCCGCCAAAATCAACTTTTAGAAACAATTCAAGAACGATTTCAAACTCTGATTACTACCACTCACCTAGGCGCTTTTGACAGTCAGTGGCTGCGCCAGACTCAAATTCTATCCGTCGTTTCCGGACAAATCAATCAATTTTAGATTTGAGAGTTGAGATTGATAAATCATATTATGTCTGCTCACTTATCCCTAATAAAAATAGTTTGTAGTGAGGACTTTAGTCCTAGTAGTGGATGCGGACTAAAGCCCGAACGATCAAACCAATTTGATTGTGGTCGTTCGAGCGGATATGATATCAATCTATGTGAGATTGACAAATTTTACTTTTCATGGTATCCATGCAAAAATCTTGAAAAGTTGACATAATTAGGTCAATTCGAGATAGGATAAAGGTTAATTTTGATTGCCGCTTTCGCCTCCATTTTTCTAAGCCTTATGAAGCATTACATTTCCCGTCTGTTAGCTCTGGTATTAGTTGTTGTCATCGGCGTAGCAGGCTGTACCAATGTTCCTGCCACTCTGAGCGGAGACTACAGCAAAGATACATTAGCATTAGTCACCAGCTTGAGAACAGCGCTTACTTTGCCAGAAGGCACGCCGGAAAAAGCAGCCGCTCAAGCCACTGCTCGCACAAGTATCAATGATTTTTTCGCAGCATACCGCCGCGATCCCGCTCTTACAAAGCTGGCATCTTTCACCACAATGCGGACGGCATTAAACTCTTTGGCTGGACATTACAGTTCCTATCCAAACCGTCCCGTTCCTGAAAAGTTGAAAAAACGTCTTGAGTCGGAATTTCAGCAAGTAGAATCTGCTCTCAATAGAGGAGCTTAATCTCAAACATTAGGGATAAAAGATAATTTGAATAATTCATCTTTTATCCTTAATATTTGATAATCAACAATTTTTAGTAGAAATATCAACTGCTTTTAGCGCCGGCTGTACCCAGGCGCTTTTTTTGCAGGATTTTGCTGTAGGGTTAGCCGCCATTGACATTTGCATTGTGCGATCGACTTGTGCCATAACTAGGTCAGTCCATTTTAGATTTGAGATTGACTGACTCCACAGATTAGTCTGGGAAATTTAACTTTGATCTAAGATTAGGGTTCTCCACAACTCGATTGGGGGGCTTGCACCTGTTGTTGGACGGGGTAAACCTAAAAAAAAGTAGAAAATTTGTAGCTGTGCGTCTGCGCGATCGCCAAAAATGCGATCGCCACCCAATTTCAACTAAAAAACCAGATTCAATTATCCCATGAAAATTGCACCAACTCGCATCGCCAACTTTCAATCCCAGCGACGCTGTTTAAGTGCGGTAACTGCTGTTTTAACCAGTAGCTTCATCAGCCAGCTTGTTTTGCCATTTATCGAAAATCAACCAGCTTTTGCCGAAACATCAGCCTATTGTCAATTATCCAAAGAGCAAGTCAATCAAAAAGAAGACTTGCGCCGCGCCGCCCTGTCAGGAAAACCGGAATCCCAGCAAGCATATTTTGCCGTCTTGAGCAAACACGCACGGGAAATCGCAGAATGCCGCCAAAAAACTTGGCCCGAAACCCAAGCAGTTTGGTTGCGTTTATATCCCTGCGATGTCAGGCCCGGAGAGATCGATCGCGTATTAGACAAAGTTGTCAACAAAGGCTACAATCAAGTCTACGTCGAAGTGTTTTACGACGGTCAAGTGCTCCTCCCAGCCGCAGATAATCCAACTGCTTGGCCTTCGGTTTTGCGAAATCGCGGCTACGAAAAGTATGATTTGTTGGAAAAGGCGATCGCCAAAGGCAAACAGCGAGGATTAAAAGTATACGCCTGGTTATTTACCATGAACTTTGGCTATACCTATGCTCAGCGTTCCGACAGACAGCAAACCCTCGCCCTCAACGGCAAAAATCAGACAAGTTTAACAGTAATTCAAGACGCAGGTTTAGACGACCAAACCGGAGAAAGTCACGCCACCCACGCCTTTGTCGATCCCTACAATCCGCAAGCAAAGCAAGACTATAGTTTGTTAGTAAATCAAATAGTCAAGCGCAGGCCGCAAGGAATGTTATTCGACTACATTCGTTATGTGCGGGGCGTCGGGCCTGCCTCAGTTGCTACCAAAGTTCAAGACTTGTGGATTTACGGTTCAGCATCACAGCAAATGCTTTTACAGCGGGCTAACAATCAGCAAGGACGAGATTTAATTCAGCGATATTTGACTAAAGGATTTATCAATACTAATGACGTTCAAGCAGTAGTCAAACAGTATCCAACCGAGCAAGAACCTCTTTGGCAGGGGCGAATTCCGCGAGCGATACCAGTAGCAACTCCAGCTTCTAGAAGAGGGAATAGCACATCAAAAGCAGCTTCAATAACTCCCGCTACCAAATCGCAAAACCCTGCAACTCCCACACCAAAACCGACACCAACACGGCCGCTTCCCGATACCGGCATTCTGCAAAAAGACCTCTGGCAACTGAGCGTTGCTCACGCAGTCCAAGGAATTTTAGATTTTTTTGGGATGGCGACTCAACCAGCTCAAAGAATGGGGATTCCTGTAGGAGCGGTGTTTTTTCCTAATGGAAATGAAAAGATAAATCAAGGGGGATTTGATTCGAGATTGCAGCCTTGGGACAGGTTTCCGGCTGGGGTGGAATTCCACGCGATGTCTTACGGCAATTGTGGGAATGTAAGCTGCATTGTGCCGCAGGTGCAGCGGACGTTGAGTTTAGCGCCTCCGGGAGCAAAAATCATTCCTGCTATTGCCGGAGATTGGGGAAAATCTCTGAAAAATCGTCCGTCTTTGGAGATTCAAATGCGGGCAATTCGTGCTGCAACGCCGCAAATTAATGCGGTGAGCCATTTTTCTTTTGGGTGGCAAGAACCGGAGGATGAAAGGGCGCGGCAAACTTGTCGGTTTTAGGAAATAATATCAAATGGGGGTTGATTATCGGCTTGATTGCTCGGCGGTTGAAACCGCGACTCTACAAACGAAGTCTGCCTCCGCAGACTAAGAGATTGAGGGATATTTAAGCAGGATTTGGGAATGTGGCTAACTGTTGGACAAACTCTTGATGTGCATCACTGTTTAATCCGGTTTGGAGGGTTGCGAGCGCACTTGGCATATCCCCGTCTAAAAGTGCTGAAACGGCCAGCCACAGCCCCGGAAAAACTCGGCTGCGGATAATTCCTGCTGCATCGGGGACAAGAGAAATATATTCTTCTTCCTGCAAGGAAAACCAATCGATCCGGCGATCCGTTACTTGCCAAACCAGATATTCTTTCACCTTGCTGCGGCGGTAAACTCGCTTTTTGTCCCGTAGGTCGATCGTAGCGGTACTTGCAGAAATTTCAGCAACAAATTCGGGTGCACCTTCGATATAGCCGTCATCGCTAAGGCAAGTTTGGCCGCCGCGTTGAGCATCAATTAGCAGTACAGCATCGGGTTGGGGTTCGTTATCTACATCGAGGCGCACAGTGGGATTATCGCCCAGACGCACGCCTGGAGTAGCAATTTTGTAAGTCCACAGCCAGCCCATTAAATCGGCATGGGGTTCGGCGTGGGGTTCAAAGCGTAAGGGTGAAGCCATATAAACAATTCCTTCAATCAATTCTGCTTTTTTGAGTGCTGGCATGGCTGTGTAGCGCCGCTCGAATTCGGCACGGGTAAGCAAATCGCCATTTTCCAAAGGGGGGATCGTAATGCGGCTGAGATTTGCCGGAGCAATCATGGCTTTTCTCCTATTATGATGTGTCGGTATCTTAGATTTTAACTAATTTTAGGTAAAGCTGTAAGCGATAATTAGAGCGTCGATCGCAAATAGTACAGTCAATGAATACCAGATTTACTAAGAAATTGTGGTTTAAAATCGCTATAATTATCAGTTTTATCTCTGTAATTTTGCTATTTCCCGATCGCCTAAAAACTGCGAATTCAAATTCGTTAGCCCAAATCCCCCCTTTTGGCAATCCCCCGCCAAACCTCCTCAAACCGCCCAAACCCCAAATACTTCCTTCTCCCGCCGCAACTCCGTCTCCGAAACCTGTCGTAGAACCTTTAGTATTCGCACCACCGGCGCAATTTCGCGGACAAATTGTTTACCAAGCAAGTATCAGCGACTCAAAAGTTATTGCCCTGACTTTTGATGATGGCCCAACTGCGGAAACTTTGAAAATATTAAAAATATTGCAGAAACATAATGCGGTTGCTACATTTTTCTGCTTGGGTGCAAATTTGCGAGAGTATCCCGAAATTGCCAAACAAGTAGTAAAGGCCGGAAATGCGATCGGCAATCATACTTGGCATCACTTTTATCACAATGTCACGGAAAAAATAGCATCGGATGAAATAGATAATACTGGCGTTCATATTTATCGATCGACTGGCGCGAAGAGTTTGTTGTTTCGTCCTCCCGGTGGGCGCTTAAATAACGGTTTTGCGGATTACGCCAAAAAGAAAAATTATGTGGTGGTGATGTGGTCGATCGATCCTAAGGACTTTTCGCAACCTCCGGCGGCTGCTATAGCCCGTACTGTGCTGTCTCAAGCGACATCAGGGGCGATCGTATTGTTGCATGACGGTGGTGGCGATCGCCAGCAAACAGTCGAGGCCGTATCTGCAATTATTCCCAAACTCAAACAGCAGGGATACCGTTTTGTCACCGTACCGCAATTACTGGAAATGCAAGCAGCCCAAAAACAGGAAAAGGGCGATCGCAAATCCCAATAAACACACCTTGTATCTCATCTGCGTACCCTTCGGGAAGGCTTCGCCTACATCCGCGTTAATCTGCCTTTATCTGCGGTTCAAAATCCCGATCGTGCTAAACTTATGAATAACCATAAAAACTTTTATCAATCATCATGCAAAAACTACAAGCAAGAGATATCAACCTCCGCTATTTAATCGACAACTTCGGTTTACAGCGAGTGCGGAATCAAGAGTTTTTCCGAGAATGGCAAGAAAACTTGCCCGAAGTAACAGACTCGGAGAAACAATTGCTCGATCGCGTTCAAGACATATACTTTAACTTAGTAGACACCCCGCCTGTGTTGGAGAATGCAGTCAAGCTAACAATCATCAGCCCGATTTTGTTTATTGCCGGTCTCTTTGAGTCTCCTTTTCAAGTCAAAGCCGAAAAGTCGATCGCCATTCAAGAAGAAGACGAAGGCAGAATCATCGAAGGTAGAATAGATATCTTAATTATGAAAGCAAACCTATGGGTGACAGTAATTGAATCCAAACAACTTGCTTTCTCAACAGACGAAGCACTTTCCCAACTCCTGACATATATGCTGGCAGATCCGAATCCAGAAACTCCTACTTTTGGGATGATTTCCACAGGTGCTAACTTCTCTTTTGTCAAGTTAGTCAGAGGCGAAACTTTGCAGTATGCCCGATCGCCTGAATTTGTTGTTTCCAATCCCGGCAATGAATTGTACCGCGTTTTGCAGATTTTAAAACGCCTGAGTCAATTGCCAGACTAGCGAGAAAAGCCATTTTGAGCTATCTTTCAAAGCAGACAATCATCTAATATCTCAAATTTCAAACTGGTGCGAGCATGGTAAATTACTGGATAGTCGGCGCTGTAGCAATAGCTTCTGTCTTTTGGGCAGAAATCATCCGAGACTTTTATCACGTCGCGTCTCATTATGTGCCGCCACTGCAAAAGCTGCACAATTGGCATCACCGGGTTTTTCGCCCGAATTTGACGCCCGTCAGCGAGACAATTTACAAGCAAGCGCACTGGCGTCACGATGTGCCCGAAGCTGCGGCGATGATGGTTTTGGGCTTGTTGCTGTGGGTTTTAGCTTATTTTGCGTTGCCGCAATATCACTGGGGCGCAGCAGCGGGTTGTATTTATACTTTAAGCTTTTTGTTGAGTGCGATCGCCCGCGCGATCGGAATCAAAGGCGCAGACGAGTTAACCGACATCACCCACCAACCGGGAAACTTCCAAACTATCCCCGGTAAATGGTTTGTGAATAAACCTTACCACTGGAAGCATCATTTCGACAATCAAAATGCTTACTATTGCGGTACTTTCACCTTAATAGATAAACTTATGGGTACAGCACTTTCTCTCAAAGGCAAAACTGTCGCCGTCACCGGCGCATCAGGAACATTGGGGCGTTTGCTTCTGAAACACCTGCACAAAGCTGGTGCAAAAGTTATCGCCCTCTCCTCTGGAAATGAGGAAATTACTGTGAATGTAGACGGCGAGATTTTGCCTGTAAAAACCGTAACTTGGCAGGCTGGCGAAGAGGCTGATTTAGCTAAATTGTTAGAAAAAATTGATATTCTCGTCATCAATCACGGGATTAATTTACAGAAAGAAAGAACCGGAGAGGCGATCGCAAATTCCTACGAAATTAACACTTTTTCGGCATGGCGGCTGATGGAACTGTTTTTCTTAACAGTTCGCACTAATGAAAATATAGCTTGCAAAGAAGTTTGGATCAACACTTCCGAAGCCGAAGTGATTCCCGCTGTCAGTCCCCTGTACGAACTCAGCAAGCGTGCCCTGGGAGATTTAGTCACTCTGCGACGGCTGGATGCGCCCTGTATCGTCCGCAAACTGATTTTAGGGCCGTTCAAAAGCAACTTAAACCCGATCGGCATTATGTCTCCTGACTGGGTAGCGCAGCAAATTGTCAAACAAGCTAAAGCCGATGTCCGTAACATCATCGTGACGATTAATCCTTTGACTTTGATCGTTTTCCCAGTTAAAGAATTCTTTGTTTCTTCGTATTTCCAACTCTTCAGCCGCAAGACAGTTGCAGAGATTAAAGCAGCGGCGACAGCGGAAAAATCCAATGTTGAAGCTAAGATTAATTGACAAAGCATAAACGCAGAAAACCGGGCGGTTGGAAACCGCGGCTACACAGACACTCACGCCCCTCCGCGGGTTGAAGACAGGCCGTTAAATTTACGTTATTATCTTCAGTCCGCGGAGGCGGACATCGTTTGTATAGACGCGGTTTCAACCGCCGAGTTTCAACCGCCGAGTTTCAACTACTCCGATCTAATTACTAACCTCAGCCATTTCAATCACGCGCCCATCATAATCCTTAACCAAAAAATTAAGCGGCTTTTCCCGGCGAATTTTATAACTAATCCCGCGAGTTTGTACTCTCATTAATAGCTGATCCAAACAATCGCGATCGAAACAAACATGACGTTCGCGATTTTTTTCGCCTGCGCCAGCCCCGCTAATAATGTGCAGTTGAGTATTTTTCATCAACTGATACCACAAACCCTCGGGACTCCCCATCGTTTGAGAGCTCGTTCCCCTCCCGACATTGGGCGACAAATACAGGGGGTCGATACCCGTTGTCCCCAAGGTTTGTTCGTAATTGTAGTAGTAATGCAGTGGCACTTCTGCTACAGGAAGGCTTAGCATACCTTCATAGAACTCCCTCGCCTGTGCGAGATCCGATACCATCACCGTGTGTACCTTCGGAGCACTGGTGAGAAACATCCACATCGCCCCCGCATAGGCGGCTAGCAGCATCACCATGATCCCTTGAGTGGAAAACAAGCCGTCTAGGGGTAAGTCGGGCAAAAAAGAGCTCAGGTACAAGGGCTGAAGTCCAAAAGCAATAAAACTAACTGCTAGAGTCATGAATTATAAGAAAGGGTAAACAACGAAATTTATCAAGATTGCGGTCGCGATCGCCCGCGAGACTTAAACTATTAGCTTAGGCATCTAATATAGCAAAAACTAGCGATTAGGCCCTACCCGATGAAAGTCTTTGTCTACGGCACTCTCAAACCGGGGGAGTGCAACTATCTGCGCTACTGCGAGGGAAAGGTTGTGGATGCTTTGCCCGCGATCGCCCGCGGCCAACTTTTTGCACTGCCGATCGGCTATCCTGCGATGGTGGCCGGAGAGGGCACTGTCTATGGTTTTCTGCTGTGTTTCGCAAATTCCGCTATTTTGGACGATTTAGACAGACTGGAAGACTATCACCCGCAGCGGGAACCGACGGAAAACGAATATCAGCGGCAGGAAATCGAAATTTGCGATCGACACCTCAAACCCTTAGGCACAGCTTGGACATACTTCATGTTGCGCGATCGCGTTCGTGCCCTAGGAGGCATCTGGCTGCCCGATGGGACGTGGGAAAATCGGTTTTTGACAAAATAAGATCGGACGGCGGTTTTCTTCAACTTCAACCCGCTTGCAGTGGGTTTTGTTTGTATCGACGCGGTTGAAACCGCCGGGTTTTCTTCAACTTCAACCCGCTTGGAATGGGTTTTGTTTGTATCGACGCGGTTTCAACCGCCCAGTTTTCCGATCGCGAATTGCGATCGAACCTGTAACCATAATCCCGAACACATCGCTCGATCGCTTCTAACGACCAGCTTGAGTGCTATGTTGAGGTAGTACAGGCTGGAAATATTTAACGATCGACAGATAATTGCGGCGCTCAGAATTGTATGTATATAGCCTTTCTCAGAAAGATGAGGTATGCCAAGATATGCTGGAACTCCTACAGTGTAAAGCTTTTCATTTCAAGACACGATCGTCCTTATCAAAACAGTATTGATTTATTGGTCAATACCAATGAGGATTACCAAGCTCGAATGCTGCGCGGGGGTTCGTGGTTTCTCAGTCCGTGGCTCTGCCGCTCTGCTTTTCGCTACTACGATGCGCCGGACATCGACTTTAACGTCCTCGGTTTTCGGGTTGTGTATATAGCTGCGTGGACTTAAATAAAAATGTACCGCTAATTCGTAGTAGGATGTTGATGTAAATCATGGCAAAGAGAGGGCGAGTTTATGAGATTGTTTGTGGGTTTGATGGATGTCTGCGAACCCATCTCTGCAATTTAGTAATTGCGAATTTAATCAAATTTGTACCGACATATATTTATAAGACAATGTTTATTCACAGATACACTAATACGCTTGATTTAAGACTATTTTGGACATAAAAAGCTGTGAAAAATAAATACTGCGACTGCTTCGTCCCTCGGACTAAAAATGTCAACTCAACTGTATCGAGCTAGAATTATTCAAACAATGCTGAAGCAGTCTCCCCATTTGCATTAGCAGTCATGACAAAAAACTTTTTTCATGGTAAATTTAGGACTTAGGAATAGACCAAAGAAACCGCGTTTTTTCCTTAATATGCAGGTTAAAAGGCATCTTTTCGTAAAAAACCCGGTTTGTGGTCACCCGTGCGTACAGTCATGTTAGCGAAGGGTAAATCCCAGCTCGTTCCAGGTAAACGGACTTGTTTCTGCCAATTCTCCTTGCAGTTTTGCTTCCAAGTCAAAGGGCTTCCCACAATCCCAAATTTTGATTTCTAGGCGTTCTGGAAATACTGTTATTTCCAACTCGATTGGAGTTGCTAATGGCAGGTCTTTATGAGCATGGCGAACAGCATTTGTAAATCCTTCGATTGTTGCAAGTTTCCATTGGTGAAAAACTGCTTCTGGAATCTGTAGATGCTCTAATTGATCGACCCAAGATAAAACTTTAGCAACCGCCTTGATATCAGAATTACTTGTAAGGCTGATTTTTTGAAGTGGCTGGTTTGAACTGACCTCGGATTCGGTATCTCGTTGTTTTTGAAACCATTTATTTAAAACATCGATCGGTCGCTTAACACCACTAGCTTGAGTGCTGTCTTGGGGCTGATAATGTTTCATCAGGAACAAACAGTTTCGACTGTCATAAGTACGGGTATAGCTTAGCTGATCGGCTATTTTGCCAAGGACTTTTATGCCTATCCCACCCGACGGAATGTCATCCATGTTATCTCTCATTTGGTTGCTATCCTTTGTCATTATTTAATGGGTAATTTTTTAGTTAAAAAAGGAGTGGCTTTCTTTGACTGGAGTGCGAACATCTCGATCCCTGGAAATATAGAGCCAATTTGGCATATACAGGCTTAGCTGTGGGGGACGATCGCACTCAAGCACAAAAAACGAACGGTTTTTACGAAATAGGGATGCTCCCGTTGTAGTCCTTATCATTGTCTCTTGGTTGCTCGCGTCTTGACAAACTCAGTTGGCGATCGCTAAACCGATCGAAAACTGACATTGACAAATAAATAAGTAAATTATACAGTGACGACCCTCAAAGCCTCGACGACCCTCAAAGCCTCTGAGGAGGGACGAGAAAGGATTAAGCAAGCTAGAAGTGAGAGGGGATGCACTATAGAAGAGCCCTGATGGCTGGTAGAAGCGAGTCAAGAGTTAGAGCGCGATCGCCCTTGGACAGAGGTCGGGCCCTATGCCGATGGCCTCTGGCTCCCTACTTAGGGGCGTTGGCGATCGAGTTTAATTGCGATCGATCGCCCTCCCGTTCACCTTTACACTTGAGACCCAGTAGAAATGATATAATAGCCAAAAGTTTTTATAACAGTTCGCGATCGAATTAAGACCTAAGAAACCGGGTTTTTTACCTAATCTATAGCCTAAAATGCGTCTTTTCGTAAAAAAACACGGTTTCTGACCACCCGTGCGTCCAGGACTATAGAAGTAAAGATCGTGCACATTACTCTAAAACCGGATCGTAATCAATTCATTGAAGCGCAAGTCAAAAGCGGTAAATATTCTTCGGTGGATGAGGTAATTGCGGCGGCGCTGGAACTACTGTAGAAGCGAACACCCACAGAGCGATTGTTATCAAGAATGGGTTGAGGAAACTCGTCCAAAAGATAAGACGGCGGTTGAAACCTGTTGACCTCAAATTCGTATGTGGCGAAGCGCCCCTGGAATACGAATTCGAGGTAAAACTACACAAACGAATTCCACGCCAAGCGGAATGAAGAAAAAAACGCGGTTGAAACCGCCGGGTATTCAACCCGCGGAGGCGGGTTTTATTTGTATAGAAGCGGTTTCAACCGCCCGGTCTTCTTAAAAAATATTCCGTTATCGATCAAAACAGAAATTTTACTGCGCCTTGGGCGATGACTTGTGAGGGCTTACTACAGCTTTCGGAATATCCATCACGGGTGCATTCACCCCAAGCATCAAATCGTTGGGATTAACAATCTCTACTACAGGCTCGTTTAAAGCGACAATCAAACCGTCAGATTCAGGAAGAACGGGGGATGTAGCAAACTGGGGAGCAAACAATTGACGAGTGCCAGCGACACCAGCCACTGCTGCAATCAACAAAGCTGCGATCGCACCTCCACCCAAAACCCAAGTCCGTTTCGTCTGGCGTTTCTCGCGCTGCACAATCTTTGCCGCCAAATCCTGTGCAGATTGTTCCGCAGCAGGTACGGGCATTGACCCAAAAGCCTGTTGCATCATCATTAGTCGGGAGTACAAACGCTTCGTCGTGGGGTCGTTTGTCAGCAATTCCTCAACTTCCCGGCGTTCTGCCGCCGTCACTTCGCCATCGATGTAGGCACTCAACAATTCAAAGCGATCCCGCATCATAGTAGTTACATTCCCTTGGGGATAACTGTTGTTACCTTGACTTTGGGCGAGCGAATCCCCAATACCTTGATCATTCTGATTTTTATCCGATTCAAATTTAGAATTCATATTTCACACCACTTGTAAAATTAGCGGAAGCATCTGTTCGCTATTAGAATGATTTACTGCTTATTTATATTGTAAAATAGAAGCTTTGATGTCACAGCAAACTTCACCAAATCTTCTTAACCCGCCTCGGAAATCACCCTTGCTAATGACCGTCGAGATATTTTTGCAATTGTAACTGCAACCTTTGGCGAGCTCTAGCAATTCTTGACTTGACCGTTCCGAGAGAAACTCCGGTCATTTCCGCTATTTCTTCATAGGCTAAACCTTCAATTTCTCTCAACACAATTGTCGTGCGGAATACTTCCGGCAAATCTGCGATCGCCACTCGCAACTGATCGTAAAATTCTCTGGTTGTCAAATCTTCATCCGGCCCCGGACTGTCGGCCGGAAGTTCCCAATCAATCTCCCCATCTTCCAGAGCACGGGGTACGTCTAACGACAGCGGAGTTCGCACCCGCTTGCGCTTACGCAACTCATCGTAAAACAAATTAGTGGCGATGCGACTCAGCCAGCCCCGAAATTTAACTGGCTCTTGCAAGCGGTTAATATTGCGATAAACTCGAATCCAGACTTCCTGAGCCAAGTCTGCTCGGTCTTGCCAGTCAGGGGCTAGGTGATACAGAACCCTGTCTACGTGGGACTGATACCGCTTCAAAAGTTCTGAAAAGGCAGTGCTCTCAGGTCGATTTCCTTCCTGACACCGCAACACTAAGTCATAATTAGAGAGTTTTTCGGATGGCAATTGCACTCTTTCAACGGTCGCCACAACCGCAGACCAGGACACGGAAATAAATTCGCTCATGTGTGGAATTGGCTCATCGAACATTCCACTGTGTTTGACGCTGCCCGATCGCGATTGGTTCCTGGACTCGGAAACTGCGATCGACTTCTGACTAATGACCGGTAACTTCGCACGCTCCAATACTAACCCAACTGCTAGAACCATCGGCCCAATGTTCCTTTTTCCAAATCGGTACATTGTGTTTGAGCGTATCTATGGCGTACTGGCAAGCTGCAAAAGCCTCCCCTCGGTGGGGACAGCCCACAGCCACCAGCACACTGATTTCCCCCACCTGCAAGTGTCCGACGCGGTGGTGAATGACGACCCGATTGACATCGACCCACTGGCGGCGCATTTCAGTAGCGATTTGCTGGAATACTCGCACGGCCATCGGTTCGTAGGCTTGATATTCTAACGAAACTACAGCTTGACCGTCAGTTTGGTTGCGGACTGTACCGCTCATCATTACCACGGCTCCGTTCGCTGGGTCATCTGCCAAAGTGTAGATTTCCTCTACAGACAAAGGAGCTAAGGTAATGGCAAAACTGTCTTTACTATTCCGTTGAGGAATTGTGCCGATCGAAAGTGCAGCGCTATAGTTCATTGCGAAAGAAATGGTGCGGGAGAACTCGATCGATCTTGACACAAATCAAGTCGCGAGCGATCGATCTTGCATCTTTGTCATGGATACATAAAAGTCAATCTTTAGCAAGATGTCTATGGCCCCGAACGGCTGTAACAGTGCGATCGGGTCAATATAACTCGCCCGAACCAAATTCACACGGTGCTGGAATATGAATAGGAGACTTGTGCGATCGAACAGTCGATCGGGCTGTAGCAACTCAATCAGTAACCACACCAAAATAAGCAGTATCATGCCCAACTCGCTGCAAGCCATCTCCAACTCTAAGCGATGACTGCATTCCCTTTTGAATGACACAGTTAAGTTAAATTTAACCCCGATTGCGATCGGCGCAGTCCAAATTTTCAGCAGAAAATGTAAACTTTATTTATTTTTTGCTCCACCAAGCTACTTAAATGACATGATATACCTGTGCAGAGTTGAGCCAAAGCAAGCCTATACTCGGCAAAAGCAAGACGGTAACAACCTCTTGCGCCTGTTTTGACCAAAGAACAAGACGCAAACTCCGGAATACCGACACCGGGAAAATTCCGTTGCGGTTTCAACCGCCTTGAATATTTCTTTACACACTAATCGAAATAGTTGTGTTAAAGTCACCAAAGCAAGTAGGAGAAACCATCTACGTGTTGAAACATCCTAGTACGGAGAAATCCCGGCAACTGACATATCCGACGCCAGAAGATTCGGAATAGTTAAAGGGCAAATAATGGCAGGTTGTAGAGCGTAGTATATCTGTTGGCTAGCGATTGGCTAGCGATGGTCTGAAAGCGTCAAAAAACTATACGCAATGTTTGGAGAAATCTCAACTGAGCGGGTAGGGGCGACTTGATAGCCACGAGTAAAAATCCAGATTCGGATTTGTCAAGAATCCCTTCGCCTTTAGGCATGGGGAGTATAAAATGAGTCTGCACGAAAAAACGTTAATCACAATCACGAGGAAACTATGGAAGCACTAGCATTGAGCCACTCTTTTGTTGCTTATGAATCTCCAGAGTCCGAGCTCCAACTGGAATTGAAAATTCCTAAATCTGCCGTGGTAGGCGTTGCAGGTCTGGCAGTAGCCCTGTCTATTCTGAGTGTGAGTGGCGAAGCACAGGCAGGTTGCCACTACAAGCGCTGCGGCGGCGGTCGCAGCCATCACAGCTACGCCGAAGTTGCCACCAATGGTGGCAGACTGAATATCCGCCACCGGGCCAGTCGCTGTTCTCATGTCATCGGCAAGTTACACAATGGAGACAATGTGAAATTGACCGGTCATTACAAGCACGGCTGGGCTAAACTTGCAGGTGGGGGCTGGGTTTCTACTGCGTGGCTTGACTAATTCTTAACTAGAGTAATTTACATTTCTAGAAAGAGTTTGAATCGTTACCAAGCTGGTTTTGGTAACGATTATTTTTCATGAGGCGCTGGACGGTAACAAATAATCGAAGATCCGAAGTTATAGCCTTTCTCAAAAAGATGAGGTATGACTGACAGCTTATATAAGCCTTAAACGTATAGGGTTCTCTTGGCAACAACGTCCGCGAATCTTTCGCTAGATCCGCTATATATCGTTAACAACTGACAACGTGAACTACCACACACTCACCCTCGATCGGGTAGAGTGTGGGCTTCTCCCTTCAACAACCACAGCCGCCACAGTAGTAGACTTACGCCCATACTGTTTTGGTCTTACATAGCCTTCAGGAGCAATAACGCTGGTTCCCAACGTCAGTACGCGCAAGCCTTCATTTTTGATATTTATCGCCGCGTTGATATCTCTGTCATGTCGCTGTTTACAGTGCGGGCAATCAAATGCACGCACAGACAGATCCATTTTTGGCAATGGCTTCAAGGTATTCGAGCAAAGATGAGTTGAGGCAAAAAATCGACCTATTTCTAGATAAATCTTGCCCACCATTTCGGCTTTGTACTTAAGCATAGTGCAGAACATTCCCCAGCCAGCATCGGATATTGCCTTGGCTAGGCAATGATTTTTTACCATGTTTCTCACTGCCAGATTTTCTACTACTATGACTTGGTTTTCGTCTACTATCCTGCGCGATAGTTTGTGTAGAAAATCCTCGCGGACTCTTTTGATTTTAGAATGAACCTTAGCTACCGCCAGCTTTGCTTTGCGACTTTTGTTAGTCGTCTTATCCTTTTTACGAGCTAGTTTTTTCTGCTTACGAGCTAGGTTCTTTTCATGTTTTTGGGTTGCTTTAGGATGTTGATATTTAGAGCCGTTAGATGTCACCGCAAAATCAGTTAGACCTAGATCTATCCCAATTATATTCCCATCACTACTGGATTCTGGCGATTCAGTCCCATCATCTAATAGCATCGAAGCAAAATATCTGCCGTCAGGATTTTTGGATAAAGTCACAGTTTTAACTTTGCCTTCAATATCCCGATGAACTATGGCTTTAACCACACCCAATTTACCAGGGAACTTAATCTCACGATCGCTCAAGATTTTAACGTTTTGAGGGTATTGAATAGATTGTTTTCCTTGGCGTTTCTTGAATGTTGGGTACAGGGATCGACCATCAAAAAAGTTGCCAAAAGCCACGCCCAGATTCAAAACTGACTGTTGAAGGCATTGTGAGTAACACTCAGACAACCACTCAAATTCAGCTTTCCACACAGGTATGGACTTCTTCATTGTCATAGCTGTAACGCCCTTACCAGTCTCTTGATAGGTCGCTGTCATCGTAGCCAAAGACTGATTCCAGACCCAACGAACACAACCAAAAGCTTGAGCCAGGTGTACTTGCTGGGCAACGGTAGGATAGATTCGGACTTTGACAGCTTTTAACACGAAACTTAGATTACTTCTTTGATTGCTCTAAGAATATTGTAGCTGAAAACATTGGCAAGTGCAAGGGATTTGTTCGCATCATCATACACCCGCGCATCTCCCGCAGGCTACGACAAGAGCGTCTTGTGAGCAGGTGCAATCGTCCGCTTACACAGCTTTCATCCCACGCCAACCCTCGATCGGGTATGGACGCGGGGATTCCCGCCTGTCTAGCTAAACTTTACCGCCACCGATCAAATACAGTAAGGCCATCCGCACCGCTACGCCGCTGGTAACTTGCTGAGAAATCAGGCTAAATTGCGGATCGTCCATCAAATCCGAGCTAATTTCCACGCCGCGGTTGACCGGGCCTGGGTGCAACACCTTCACATCCGGCTTGCAGAGTTTCAGCCGATCGCGCGTAACTCCATACAAAGCATGATACTCTCGTAAACTCGGCAGCAAATGCTGGCTCATCCGTTCCTTTTGCAGCCGCAAAGTCATCACAAAATCAGCATCGACCAAAGCAGGTTCAAGCTGCCAGTGCAAAAATAACTTACCTTCCCTACCATTGCCACACTCAGCAAACAACAGCGGCAACAAAGTCGGCGGCCCGGCTAAATGAACCTCAGCCCCCGAAGCCGTTAAACTCCAAATATTAGACCTCGCTACCCGGGAATGCAAGATATCCCCCACCACAGCAATTTTTTTGCCCGCTAAAAGTTCCAGTCGCGGACGTTCGGCATCTAACAAAGAACAAATAGTAAATAAGTCTAGCAAACCTTGCGACGGGTGTTCGTGCTGGCCGTCTCCAGCATTGAGAACGCTGACTCTCGAACCCAAGCGATCCATTTCTGAAGCAATTGTACTGGGAACTCCAGCCTGTTCGTGCCGGATCACCATCAAATCCGTTCCCATCGCCAGATAAGTCTTAGCCGTATCCAGAATGGTTTCCCCCTTCGTCAGAGAAGAACTGCCTGGGGTAAAATTCAGCGTATCCGCCGACAGCCGCTTCGCCGCCAACTCAAAACTGTTGCGAGTTCGGGTTGAAGGTTCAAAAAACAAATTCGCGACCACTTGACCCTGTAGGGCGGGCACTTTCTTGGTGCGGCGGCCGAGCACCTCCCGAAAACTGGCGGCAGTTTGCAGCACCGTGTCGTATTCGTCGGAGGTAAAATCAGCCAGAGTGAGAATGTGTCGCCTTTTCCAAGTCATACAATTTTAGATTTGAGATTTGAGATTTGAGATTTGAGATTTAGGATGATGGGTTGGGAACTTACCAGAAAGAATTGGTTGAAAGCCCGCCCGCCTGCTCGGGAGAAATTAAAATCAGACTATTCATTACTCCAATCCTCGGACTTAAGGGTAGAGGTCGCTCTCCTTCGGTCAACTGTCAACTGTCAACTGTCAACTGTTGAATTGCACGCCTGTGTCGGGCGGTCTACAATGGTCGATCGACAGTCGCGGGGATGCCGATCAACAGTATCCAACAATTTTTGACCACCTTTGCCGTCAATAGAGTTATAATTAGTAGATGCCGGATCGGACTCCCCTCTCACAGCAAAGCCAGCGTTGAAGCTGAAACAAGTGCGGTGGAGTTTAGTTTACTCGCCCGAAAGCGGAAATTAAGCTGTAGTAGCGCTCAAGCAGTAATTGCAGTTTCTCGGAACCTCAGCCTTGTCAAAAACCATCCTCAGCAGCCATTGCATCTGCTATTATGTGGAAATAATCAAGGAGGCAGACCTCCTACTGCCGATCGACAGCATATAGCGGGACATCCCAAAGATTATTAATTCTTTGCAGTCGGTCTTGACTCTTCAGTCCTGCTTATAGCCCCTTGTCAAAATGAACTGTGTTAAGATACAAGTTGAATATGTAGCTTCCCGACAAAAATCTACACGTATCTTGGCGAGACTGTTCTTGGCGAAACTGCGGTAAAAAGTGTGCGCTGGGAAGTGTTAATTAAACAAGATTTAAACAATTCAAGAGGTATTATGAGCCAGAAGGTTATACAGCCGATGGTTAAGTTCCAGCGTCAGGTGCATTCTCTTGTCACGTCTGACATTATCAAGCCGACAGACAGCATTTGGAAAATAGCTCTACTTTATGGAGATGAATGGCCTTACTGGAAACAGCAACTCCTAGAGTTTGATTTTTCTATGCAAGACCCCGTGAGCGAGTTGATAGCTGTAGAAGGTTGGGACGAGGAATAACAGAGGAAACCTAGGACTTGGGTGCATATCACTTTTGAGGAGGGCGAAGCATGACCGAATATAAGTTATTAGTTAGAATCTCCTATTTTCTGCGGTCATGCTTCGCCCCTACGTATATATTCGCCAAAATGAGATGCACCCGAAATTAAAAGGCGATCGGCTAAATTTCATCAATAAATTTTCCGTTGCTAACTTCTTCCCTCTGCCTTGTTCCCTCTTCTCTCTTCCTTCTTCCTTCTTCAGAGTGACTTCTGACGAATGACAGCAGACTTTTTCCTTCTCACTAATGAGTGATGACAGTTGACGGTTGACAGTTGACAGTTGACAGTTGACAGTTGACAGTTGACAGCTTGCCCGAAGAGCGCAAAACAAGGGTTGACAGTTGACTGTTTACCAACTAATGACTAATGACTAATGACTAATGACTAATGACTAATGACTAATGACTAATGATATCAATTCTGGCTGCACCGGAATAATATAGAGTCCAAGGCAGTGCCGTTTCCCTACCCTAATTAATTGTAGGGAAACGGCACTGCCGTCTCCTGATTTCGGTAATATTAATAATTCCGATGCTACTGGATTTGATATGACTAATGACTAATGACTAATGACTAATGACTAATGACTAATGACTAATGACTGTTCCTTCTATTAAAGACAAGTGGCTAGAGCTCTAGCTAATTGTTGAGCAGTTTGAAAGCGATCCCCAGGTTTAGCTGCTGTGGTTCGTAGAATGACCTCCCGCAACTTCGGGCCGATCGTCGGAATATTATCGAGCTTAAATCCGTAACCTCTAGTAATTTTTCCGTAAAACTTTTGAGGGCTTTGGGCTGTCAGCAAAAAAATCAAAGTCGGCCCAATAGCATATAAATCTGACTGAGGGAGAGGCTGTCCCCGGTCTTGTTCTGGTGCGGTGTAGCCTTCCACGCCGATGCGAGTACCCGGAGGAGTGCCGATTTCTTTAACGGCGCCAAAATCCAGCACTGTAATGCGATTGTCCCGGTGGCGCACTAGCAAATTAGCAGGTTTAATATCCCGGTGGACGATCGGGGGTTTTTGAGAGTGAATGTAGTCCAAAATTTCACAGGTTTGGATCATCCACTCGATCGCCTGTTGGGGAGCAACTGGCCCGCGATTGTAAATGCGTTTTTCTAAATCCTCGCCGTGGAGCATTTCCATCACCAAATATTTTTTGCCACCTTCGACAAAAAAGTCAAAAAACTGAGGAATACCAGGATGGTGCAGCGCTTTGAGAGTTTTAGCTTCACGTTCAAACAGTTCTTGAGCTTTGACTATTTGAGCCATGTCAGCATTCATTTCCTTGAGAACTACCAGAGAAGCTGCGGGAGAACTTCCCGGTTGTTGAGCTTTGGCTTTCTGTCGATCCCAGGCTAAAGTTGTTGTTCCCATACCGCCTTGGCCCAAAGTTCGCAGCACTTGGTAGTGGCGGATTGTGCGATCGACTTTAATCGGTTCCCCACAGTGGATGCAGAATAAATTACCGGGCGGATTTCCCGCGTGGGTACACCGCGGCGTCCCAGGATTGAGAGTAGGGATCGCCTCAATTTTGCCGCCGACTTGAATAGTCAGAACTTGGAAATGCAGAATTGGGCCGTCCCGCGCCAATTGGATCAGGGCACCGTCGGATATCCAACCCTGAGACATGAGAGTACCGTTAACAAAAGTGCCATTTGTCCCGGAATTGACTAAGTACCACTGGCGGTTAGCACCGCTTTTAACTCTTTGCAATTCCACGTGATCCCGTGATACCAAAGCATTGGGAATCACAACATGATTTTCAGGCGATCGGCCGATGCGGACAATGGACTCGTTCTCGAAACTCCACTGTTGCAGAGGGGTATTTTTTTCTGGATCTAAAAGAGTCAGCAGCATTTTAGATTGATGTGATTAATCTGCTAATAACTAGCAAGAGTTGCCCCGCTTCTGGGTAGGCATTTTTTTTGCCCGCGCCAACTGTCATAGCTGGCTATTGAACCAGGAAGTAATAACTAGAGATCGATCTGTTGCATCCTTCCCGAAATAGGTATTATTACAAGAATTTTAGCCCTTAGCTTCATCAAACCTTTATTAAAGCACATTTTTTATTAAAGATTGCATAAAGATGCTATTGATATCTAATTTTAATAAAATATTTTGCGTAGTATTACTGATAAATAGATCGAGTTATTTGCCGAAGCATATCTATTTAATTGTATCAAAATTAAGGACGAAATAACATGATTAAAAGTTGGCAAAAAGTTGCTGTTGCTGCTGCTACCATTCTGGGATTGGGGGCGACAGCAGTCAAATCAGCCGAGGCTGCATCAGTGAAATTAACTTTTTTTCAAGGCCTGGATACTCCTGTAGCTGTAGGCTCTTTCAGCTATGATGAATCGACTCCTTATGAAGCTATTTTTCCGTCAACAATGTTGGGAAAACCTGCTTTAGAAATTAAGGCTAGCGATAAATGGTTTGTCGTAAAGGACTTTGCTGTAACTTTATTCGGGCTGTCGTGGAACTTGTCCCAGGCTAGCTTTGACAGAGCTAATATACTTTCACCTTTGTTGTGGGCACCGTTGGATCCACGATCTCAATTAAAAGTTGTTACGGCAAGTTTTTTCCCTTTCGGTTCCGCAGAACCTACAGTATGGGGAAATTGGGTATTTGGAAATATACGAAGACTTCCAAATCTGGCAATATTTGGGAATAGTCAGGGGCCAGAAGGCAGTATGAGCTGGCAGCAAAATGGTGGTGTCCTATCAAACGGAATGTACCTCCACAGCGGATATGTAATAGCAGAGGAAGTAAAACCAGGCTCTGAAAACTCTGAGGCTGTTCCCGAACCTGCAACAATTGCAGGTTTAACTCTGGCAGCCGCCGGCTTGGGAGCGGCAAAGAAAAAGTTTGGAGCATCGAAAGTCTAAAATCGAAATGGGCCCACCTGTGCCCGAATGATAATTGCCGTGATATTGTCATGACCGTTGCGTTTGTTGCCCAGTTCAATCAAGTCGGCAACTCCCTCGTCGAGATCGGCTTGGGGATTGAACAGAGGTGCGAGAGTTTCACGCCAGTGAGTTTCTAACAAATCATTATCTGTCAAACCGTCGGAAGCCAAAATCAATAAAGTATCTTCGGACAAGTCTAAAAACTGCACGTCTGGCTTGAGAAAATTGCCGTCTCGCGGGCCAATGGCTTGAGTTAGTTGATAGGCGTCGGGACGGGAATAAGCAGTTTCGGCGTCAACCCCGCGCTTAATTTCGCGCTGGCCTACTTCGTGATCTGAGGTGATTTTTTCTAGTGTCTGTCCCTTTCGGAGTCGGTAGAGACGACTGTCGCCGACGTGAGCAACGGCGAATTTGGTGTCTTGAACTAAGACTGCGACTAGGGTTGTACCCATGCGGCCGATGCCAGAGCGACCGTCCTTTTGATTGATTTCAAAGATGGCTTTGTTGGCTAGCAGCACTCCCTGCCGAATGGTATCAGGCTCGGGTAGTTGATTTTCCCAACTGGTTTGGAAGAATTCCCTGAGGGTTTCAGCGGCTAATTGACTGGCTACTTCTCCGCTGTCGTGTCCGCCCATCCCGTCGCAGAGAATGTAAAGCCCTTTGGTTTGAAAGATGCGACCGAAGGAGGTTTCGAGTTTGTTAAGCTGAGTCCAGATGCTGAAAAAGTCTTCGTTGTGCTCGCGGGTGCGGCCGACATCGGTGAGACCTGCGTCTTCTAAACTGTAAATCTGGACGGGCATGGGCTGGGTTAAGACTTCACCAACAACTTCGGGGGGCGAGTTGTCGGGGATGTCTGTTTGGAAACGGGTGGGGGTTAAGGTTGGTGAAGGTGCGGATTGGAGTTCGAGGGGAACGGTTTCCAGGCGCGATCGCAATTCTTCTATTGTGGTAATCTCGCCTCTGTACATTTGTTGCAGCAGTTCGAGCAAGGCGCCAAACTGAGTGCGCTCGGACTGGTTAAATATCGCCTGCCACAATTGCCCCAAATCTACCAGTTGCAGGTTTGAACCGGCGGGTTCGGGATAGAGGTATTGCAACCGCAAAGAGGCAAAGGAAAAGGAAGAGTCGGGATTGACCCGCAAATTTGTTAGTTCCAACAAGCTTTGGCGGCAGCGCCAGGGTTCGAGGGCCGCCCAAAGTTCGGTCATTTCGTGCAGCCAGTACACAATTTGCTGGGTGGAAGTTTCGGGTTGACTCCAGCGTTCTACCAGCAGCGGCCATTGCGAACAGTCTTCTAGCAGCAGCACGGCCTGTTGGTTGTCTGACCAGCTATCGTGAATGACTGGTAGGTTGTGAGAGAAGTGCCACCGCAGTGCCAGATAAGGTTCGGCTATGCCTTGGCAAAGTTCTGCTAAGGCGGAATTGGTCGCATTTTCTCCGGCTTTGATTGCTGCGGTGTAGGGGGATGTGCGTTTGGCGACGCTGGCAGAGTTGGCTGCTAGCATTGCTTTGAGGGGTGACATTTGCAGCGGCTGACAGTCCAATACTGTTGCTGATACTGTGTCTGAGGGTTTTCTTGCTGGCAAGGTTTCTAGGAGTTGGTAGCGCTGTTGGCTGTCTAAATAAGCTCCTGTTGGCTGGGAAGGGATTAAATATTCGGAATAGGGGGCGGAGATTTTTGGGGATGGGGGAGATGCGCCCTCGGGGTTCTCTGTTGCTTCCTGGGTTTGTTCTGGCGGTGGTGCGGCCGTGAAATTGTTGTCAGATGGGGTTATTTCGCGCTCTGGTGTTGTAGTAGAGCTTTTTTGTTCTGTTTGAAAGGATTCGGTGGCGATCGCCCCCACGACAATTTCAGCGCCACTAATTTCTGGGCTGCTGGATTCGGCCGCATCAAGTTGTGGAGAATCGGCGGTAATTTCTGTTTTAATGGTGTCTGCGATCGATTGGGGAGAGTTTTGGGCCGATCGGGTTTCTGGAAAATTGTCGGTTTTTTGTGTAAGCTCGGCTGATGGTATAGTTGACTGCTCTAGCTGGACTGCTGGAAGGTTCGATCGACCGCAGATAATCGCCCGCCACACTTGACCTGTTGTGACGCCACAATTCTGACATAATTCGGCGCTAACAGCGACTTGGGTTCCGCATTGGTGGCAAGCTTTGTAAGTTAGGGAATTTCCGCATTGTTGACAAAACTTGTTTAGATTGGGATTTTCAAATTGGCAGCGGGGACAGAGGAGCATAGGGGTTTTATATTGGAGATGTGCGATCGAGTGAAAGCGGTGGGGGAGTTTTGGGTTTGGGGTGGTAAGTTATGGGTTTTGAGTTTTGGACGTGACTCGCAACGGATAACTGCCATTGCCCTATGCCTTATTTTACCGGCATCGATTCAGAACTAAGATATTTCTTAAAACTGAGATGTGGCCTCCACGTCAGGAATCAGCCCTGGGAGGGAGAGGGGGAGAATGGGGAGAATGGGGAGAGGGGGAGAGGGGGAGACGGGGAGAATGGGGAGAGGGGGAGAATGGGAGACGGGGAGAGGGGGAGAATGGGGAGAGGGGGAGAATGGGGAGAATGGGGAGAATGGGAGAGGGGGAGAGGGGGGAGACGATTGAGATATACAATTTAAATTGAGTAAAGCTTGGAAACATTTCCTATCTAAGATTTTGCGTGCTGGCCCCACACTAAAAGTTATCAGGTGAGTGGAACAGGCATCTTGCCTGTTACGGAAAAAAGTGCAAGGTCTCAATTAGAAGAGAGTGTCTGTATAATCTTCTTCTTGGAAAATGGTCTCTCGGGCGATCGACACAATGGTAGAAAGAGGTACTTCACAGAAATATTTTCGCCGGAATTGTTCTTCCCAGACTGCTGCTAGGAATTGCGCTGCATAACGGGCGGCGATGGGGGAATTTGGCACTAAGAATTGAGTTGAGGGGCTAGAGAATAAGGGTTTGGAGGTATGATCTCCGATTTCTCTGGCTTCGGGTTGTCTGGTGATGTGAAAAGCCCGATCGCGATAATTGACTTTGAAACCCAGATGTTTTAACGTTGTGAATCCAAGTTGCAGCGAGGTGTCGCTGATGCCGAGTTTTTGGCTTAGTTGCTGTCTGGTGACGGGTTTGTTGGTGCGGCTGAGGTATTTGGCGATGCCGATTAGCTGTTGGCAGATTTGCTGCGGCGGTAGCAATGGGGGTAAAGTATAGGCGATCGCGAGTTTTTTCTGAGTGTGCTGTGCTTGCCGAAACCAGACGCGCAATTCGTCCCAGCTTGCGGGGCATTCTTTGAGGATAATCGAGTTTTCGCGATCGAGCATTGCTGAATTGTCCGCTAGATTTTCTGGCAGCCTTTCCGATTCCAAGTGTGTGCTAATAACTGCTAGCAACTCTTCATTATTATTATTTATCTTGCGCCAGTCCAATATCCAATCAATTTTAGTCTGCGAACTAACTTGTTTGTCATCCGTGCGTTCCCGCACTGCTATCAACCGCACTTCATAGTTCGACGTATAAGTATTGAAATCGAGTTCGACAGTCGCATCGCACCGCCCTTCGGGAACTTCATCTCGGTAATGTCCCCACCAAATGCCGGGAAATCCTGCATGACTAGATTCATCCCAAATTTCAAAAGAAGTTTTGATATACTTCACTTCTTTTCCCTGTGGATCTTTAATATTCCTATTGTAGATATTCTTAAACCAGCAATTTTCAATCAGCAATTTTGGTGCGGGATTGCCCATGCCGCAGGGTTCAAGCAATTTCAGTTCTTGAAATAACTGTTTGCCTAATTCCGCGACAGTAATTTTTAAGTCCGCTAGAACAGGTGCCGCTGTCAAACTATCTGTGCTGTATTGTTGTCGCAGTTGCTGATTGACAGCATCCGTAAATAGCGGGATATTTTCAACTGGGAGACTCAAGCCAGCCGCAAAGGGATGACCGCCGAATCTATCCAATAAATGCGCTTGGTCTTTGACTAATTGGTAAAGGTCGATTTGATTGGCGGAACGGGCAGAACCGCGGGCAATTTTAGATTTGGGATGTTGGATTTTAGATTGAGAAAGTGTTTCTGAATCGGAGTCAAAAGAATCTATAAATTTAGTTTCTGGAATACTTTCTTTGATTTCTTCGCTTCCTTCCGTGCAGAATAAAATTACCGGGCGGCCGTATTCTTGGGCGATTTGTCCCGCCACTAATCCTAATACTCCTACGGGCCATTGTGGGTCACTGAGGACGATGACGCTGGTGGTTGACAAGTCTAGTTTGGCTAGTTTTTCGGCGGCATCTTTGGCCACATCTTTTTGCAAAGATTTGCGTCTGGTGTTGGCAATTTCGGTTAGATTTGCTAGTTCTTCGCAGCGTTTTTTGTCCCGGCTGGTGAGGAGTTCTACGCAGAAGCTGGCGGATCCTTGAATGCGACTGACGGCGTTGATTCGGGGGCCGAGGCCGAAGGAAATGTCGGTTGGGCGATCGCCCGCTCGTTTGCACAGTTCGAGCAATTTTGCAACTCCCGGACGGGTGGGATTTGTGATTTGTTTTTGCAGTTGTGCGATGCCGAGTTGTGCTAGGTAGCGACAATCTCCTGTAAGTTGGACTAAATCGGCAATTAAGCCGATCGCCACTAACTCCAATAAATCGGTCAGCGGTCGTTGCGGAATATCCGGCAATGTGTGGTATAGTGCTTCGATTAATTTGTAAGCTACCGCAACGCCGGACAGGTTAAACAGTTGGTGGTTGGGCGAAAAGTACCGGGGATTGATGATTGCCGTCGCTGGAGGGCGATCGTCCGGTAATGTATGGTGATCGGTGATAATTGTATCAATATTTAAGCTGGTAGCATATTCGATTTCCGCGATATTTGTGCTGCCAGTATCGCAGGTAATAATTAAGCTAATTCCAGATTTATGTAAATTGTTTATTCCGGGAATATTAAGACCGTGAGATTCTGTTAATCGGTTGGGAATGTAATAAGTTAGTTGGTCATTTTGAACAAAAAACTCTCCCAATCCGTCCCAAAGTACCGAAGTTGAGGTAATGCCGTCCGCGTCGAAATCTCCCCAAATTGCAACTTTTTCGGCGCTGTTTCTTGCTTTCTGAATTCTTTCTATCGCCCAGTTCATTTCTAGTCCGAATTCAAACGGACTTGCTGGTTGGTAAAGTTTGGGATTCAGGAAACCTGGTATTTCTTCCGGGTTTTGAATTCCTCTATAATAGAGAAGTGCAGCGGCATAGTTTCCGGGTAATTCTGGCGCGTGATTTCTGACAGCTTGTATCAGCCAATCAGGGGGTTGGGGTAAGGGTTGATTTTGCAATTCTTGAAGTAGTTGTGTCATAGGTTAATTCATTAATTAAAGTAGGGGCGGGTTCACCAAAAATCTTTAATTCAAATCGACAATATCTATAAACCCGCCCCCACCCAGCGATAGTCCAAAGAGTTTGGATAGTCAAAGGTTATGTTAAATAGATATTTCCTCAATTATAGCAAGATTTGGCAACCAATTTGTGGGAGTTTCTGCTGGAAGATTTGATGAGGAAGCTTTGGAATTTTGGGTGCGGTTGCAGCGAGTGGCGAATTGACAGGAATCGCAAAGATTGGAACTAATTTGTACTTGGGGGAAGAATTCGCCACCTTCGGTATAGCGCTGTCGCCAGTCGGTTAGCTGCTGCAATATTTGGGTTAAATCTTGTTTTGTGCGATCGTGTTCTATTTGATTGTAGGAAAATGTGAGTTTTTGTGGCGGTTCTTCTCCCTGCAATTGTACAAACCAGTATGTCATAGAAACTTGTTCTGGGGAATAGTCGCTAGTTTCTACTAGAACGTATAAATAGAGTCGGGTTTGCCAACTTTCGGCTATCCATTTTGATTTTTGAGGGCGGGGATAGGTTTTCCAGTCGAGAATTTTGGCAGCGTTTGGTTCGGCTATTAGCAAATCATAGATAACGGTGAATAGGTAGTCTTGAAAAATCAAGATGCGGGGGTGTTCGGCTTGGCGGAAAATTTGGTCGCTATTTTCTGAATTCGCAAAGAGTTCGGGGGCGGCGTTGATAAATGCTGCCACACATCGTCCTAATTCTGGGTCTTGTTGGGTGATGGATTCAATCGACAATCCTAGTTCTCGCTGCTGCATCAAAAGGTGAAAGTGGCTACCCCATGTGAGTTTTTCTTTGTGTTCAGGGGAGGCGGTGCTTGCGAGTAGTTCTAGGTAGCTATGCTGGAATTTGCGGGGGCATTCTTCAAGGATTTTGAGTTGGGTTTGGGAGAGTCGCAGCATTTTTGAGGTGTGATTTTTTTGAGTTTGTGGGTAAGGTTTTGTTATGTAAATTATGAAAATTATTAATTCTTCCGACTGCGAAATCATCTATTATTTTTAGATAGATTTACTTCAATCATCAGCATCAATAAATAGGGCTGACAAATCTCGATAACCACTGACAAATCGAAAGATTTCTACATCCTGTCCGATTGGCATATAGAGTATGAGATAGTTATCCATCGGGAGACTGCGTAGGCCTGGTAAAATCTCGTCTCGTTGTCGTCCAAGCTTGGGAAACTGAGCAATTTTGGCAAATTTTTCGTCAAGCTTGCTTAAAAAGCGATCGGCTTTATCGAGTCCCGATTGACTAGCGATGTAGTCTGCAATTTGCTCGATATCTTGAATTGCGGGTTGAGTGAGGCGAAATTTTGGAGTCATGCTTCTGATGAAGTGTAGCGCGATGCCTACGGTTGGCTACGCCTACGCAAATTAGCGCGGATTTGTGCCATTGCGGTTGCACCGTCTACGACTTCACCGCATTGGGATGCTTGCTGGCCTAACAGTGCGTCTCGTTGGAGTTCTTGTAGTCTTCCTTGATAAATGTCTTCCTGTTGTTCAAGTAGTTGAATGGCTGCGAGGATAACTTCGATCGCACTTTTGTATTTGCCAGTCGTGAGTTGACGCTGCACGAGGGCTTCGACTTCAGGTGACAAAACAATTTGCATGGCGTTGGAGAGAAGAAGTGTTGATTATATTGTAGGCGATTCGCGATCGGAATAGCTGCGATCGCGCTTCTGTTAGATTTTTCGGATGAACGGGGCTCTTAGTTTATTCACTCAATACCGAATAACTTTATTGTTTGATTTATGAGTAATATTGACGCTTCATAAAAATACGAAAAATTGATTGATCGCAGTCACATTTGGTAGAAAATTTATGTAACATCACTTTTATCGGAAGATGTCCAGGTGGAGCTGTTAGAGAGTATTTAATATCAGAGTAATATATCCAATCATCCTTCAAGTACCAGCCAACACGCTCATCAAACTCCTTATAACCCTGACCATAAAAGATTCCATAATCGTCAGTATCATTACGAACAATACTTTCCAAAATCTGCTTTTGCACGCTAAATCCAAACCGTCCCTTGCTATGTTCTAGCCACAGCTTATTTATATTTCTGAGTTCTGTACCCGGTAATTTTTCAACATCATTGCTAGATAAGCAATTGTACAAAAAAGCATCTAATACTGATAGATTAGGGAGTTTTTCTAATGGTCGTTCTATTTTTTCTTTCCCTAATAGGTTGAATATAAGTTTCTCTGTTTCCTCGTCAGCTTCTTTCCATTTTCTAGCTTGGAGCAAGCTATCTAACTTAGAATACATTCCCCCAACCACTTCAACGGATTTAGCAGAAGAGGTATATTGAGAAGCAGCATATTTAATAACTTCTCTAGCTGCATCAGCTTCATTATTTATTCGAGGAGACGTATTACTTAAAGACTTTCTCCACTTAAACAGTCTTTTTTTGACTTTCGGATTACTTCGGGCTTTTTCTTCTAAATCTTGAGCTACTTGCATCTCAGCTTTTTCCGCACTGTATCCCTTGTTTTTAAGTTGATTTACAACGTCACGAAACTCTGCGACTACTTCAGATAATTCCTGATTGGTGTTAATGTAACAACCTTGTATTTCTATATAGTCTCCTTGGATATAGTTGCCCTGAATAAATTCGTTATAATTACCAAAACCCATGTGAATATTGCGATCGCCAGTTTTGCGATTGTCTTCTAACTTCACTTTTGATTCTTGTGGAGTATTAGCACCTAAATCCCATAAAAGTTTAGAAATTCCAAATGCTACAAGGCTAATTGCCAACCTAGTTAGAGTCAGAATGCCCGTGCCAACAATTGCACAACTTATTAGTCCGAGTAATACGCTAAATAAATAATATCGTTGCTTTTTACTTCCTGGCAGCCTAGATATTAAAATACTGAATCTCTTAAATATTTGTCTTGTTTTACCTATCATTAATTTAGCGAAATAAGCTTTTATGCATTAATATTTAAATTCTAGGGTAAGCAGGATGCCCACCCTACAAAAGTTTGAATAAACAGGGCTGTCCATATTAAATACGCGACAGCTTATCTGTCCTTCACAGAGGAATACCTAATAATCCTAGCGCTAGCTTGAATACCCCTACCGCTGCTTCACCGATCAGACCATTGGCAGCACCATCAAGTAAATACTGTCTCAACTTGACTAAGTTGCTTCTAAATTGAGAATCATTATTAACTTGAGATACTAAGTCGCTAGCGACTTTCTGCTGAGCATCCTGTAGAGTGTACCCCTGTGTTTGAAGTTGAGTTAATAATTCTTTAATTTGAGCAGTTACTTGAGATAAGTCCTGACCCATATTTATGAAATTGCCTTGTATATAATTGCCTTGGATTGATTCGTTATAGTTACCAGAACCCATGTGAATATTGCGATCGCCAGCCATATCTATGTCTCCTTAAATTTGATACCTGTGAATAGATAATTAGAGAGTATTATACTTGATTTCTAAAAATTATGCCAGTATCCTACTCATAATCTCTGTCCCAGTCAATGATGGCGAACAATATTATATGTTTTAATTCTGGCTTAAAGCGCGGAAAATTTTGAGAAGCATTAAGGGCGATCGCTTATTCTTCACCCCAAGCACTTAAAAACTCAACTTGATTGTACATTTCCTCTGCGGATTTACTAGCTATAATTTTTACCAAGCGACGCAATTGTTCCCCAACTGAATAATTCTGCTGTCCCAAGATTATCCCCATATGTTCTTCCCCTTGGGTGTTCAAATCAGTATGCAATCGATAAAAATCCCTAGTATTAAAGCTATAGGTTACTCGATGATTTTTATTAGCCCAATACAAAATTTCTTCATCCCTGCGAGACAGCATTCCTATTTCTGCAACAGAAATAACATCAACACTCCGCAGGCGTAGAGCATCAAGCAGAGCCGAATTCATAGCATCTTCGTCTAGCAGCAGTAGAATAATGCTCATGGATTTGTCTTCAGGTTTTTGTAGTGTAACTCTGCTAACTGTTCGTAAGCTGCTTGTTCCTCTGCTAAATCTGTATCAATCTCTGCTCGATTAGCATGATAATACGTTAAAGCTGCATAAACTTGTGCGATCGATAAGTGAGTCATCAGCCTAGCAATTTCTTCCGCACTATTACCCTGCTTGTACAAAACGGCGATGCGGCGGACAGAAGTACCAGTTTCAGCAATAATGGGACGGCCGCCTCGAAGGTTGCGATCGCGGATAATTAAAGTCCCGATGTCTACTACAGTTGTTGTTGTCATACATTTTTTCAATTCAATTAACTTGATTATATAGATTTATTCTGAAAATGTCTAAGTGTTCATGCCCCTGACGCTTCTATTCTAGCGAGAATTGCTTAAAAATTTGAGAAGTCTTAAGAGCGATCGAACTCAATCAAACATCACAAAATCACTCTTTTGTCAACACAAAGACACTCCCTTCATTACCGCGCCCGATGCGTAAATCGCTATCCAAATAAGTAACATCTAGCCATCCCTGCTGTTCGCGAGTATCTAACCCAAAATCTACAGCAGCGAATTTTTTTCCCGACTCAATTTCATTGATATATTTAGCAGGAGATTCATAGCCGATTAACCTGCTTAAACCCAAAATCGATCGCTCAAACTTCACCTGCACTCGCCGTTCCGAAGTCGCCTCAAATCTGGCGGCTACGCTGACTATTCCTTCTAAGTAAGGCAAGCCGTAAAGTTCGGCAATGTTGTAAATTTTGGATTCTTTGACGCGGATGGATTGATAAATTTGACCCAATTTCAACAACGGAAAACCGTCAAGATTCAGCAGGGCGCGACTGCTGGTGTACAACAACCGCCAATCGCCATCTAAAAGTTCTGGGGCTTCTACAGGGCGTGGTGTGGGGTTATAATCTTCCAATTGGGCGATCGCACTTAAGATCGCCTGTTTGTCGTTTGGAGTCGCCAGCAAACCGCGATTCTTACCAGCAATTATCTCTAATAGTGCAGATTTTTTAAGCATAAGTTGACAGTTGACAGTTGACAGTTGACAGTTGTCGGTTCGTAGGGGCGGTGGATGGTGCGGGCCCGCCCTCTTAGTTGTCAATAGTGATTAGTGATTAGTTATTAGTTATTAGTATACCAATAACTCATAAAAAACACCCAGCGACTGCATCTGGTTTTGGCAAATAATATATCTGTAGGGGCGAAGCATGACCGCAGTCCATATGGGATGATAACTAATAACTTATATGCGGTCATGCTTCGCCCTCTTCACTAATCAAATGCACCCCAACCAGCAATCAATGCCCGATGCCCCATGCCCGATGCCCTATGCCCAATTCCCAATTCCCAATTCCCAATTACCCATTCCCAATGACTAAAACACCAAATTTCACAAGATAGAGTAGCGTCCGATAGAGGTATGCTGATTCTTGCTCGTTTGTTGCATAACGCCTGAGAACTTCCCCGACGTTGAGAGAACCCTTTTGCTCGATCGCATTCAACATCTCTATCTGAACTTTAACAGAGATTCTGCGGTCTTGACCGAAGCTCGTAAACCAAATTGTGTGCAACTCTCTCAACAGTTCCGGTGTGGCGATCGCACCGAGACTCAAGATCGTATCATCGGTTAAAGTTCTAGTCGCATAATGACCCAACACCCGAAACGGATCGTCCCCCAGCGGATAAGGTGGCTTCCCGGCTTTTGCAGGTGCAGACTCTGGTGCAGAAACCCTAATTTCTGCTAATTCCCGCCACAACTGTTCGTAAGCAGCAATTACTACTTTCCAATCATAAATATCTCTCGCCCTTTGTCTCGCACTTTCACCCATCCGCCTTCTCAATTCCGGGTTTTCAATTAATTTGCACAAAGCGCGGGTGCAGGCGTCAATATCAACTGCTGTGGCTAGGGAAGTGTGACCCATGTAAGTCGGCCAATTCAAACTCCCGTCGAGATAATTTAGCGCTAAATCTAAACAAGCTTCTGGGGGCGGGATGAGTGTGGGAATGCGGAAGCCGTCGATTTCGTGCCGTACTGATTCTTTGTATCCGTTCCAGTCGGAAACAATTGCCGGCAGTCCGTTGGCCATTGCTTCAATGGGTGTTAGTCCGAAGGTTTCTTGAATGTTGTCGGACAGCGAAATAAAAATATCGGAGGCAGACCAAATATTAACTCTAATTTCCGGCTTTCTGCCATCTACAAAAATAGCATTCACCGACGGACAAAAGATTTTCGCGCTATTTTTAAAGTCGGGTTCTTCTCTCGGATCTTCGATCCAACCGGCTTGAATTAAGTGGATTTTCGCCTTTGTTTGTTGGGCGGCGCGCTCCAAGGCGATGTACATTGGTACCGGATGAGCTTTGGCAGAGAAAGTCAATCGCCCGACAAATAGCACGACTATATCGCCCGGAGAAATGCCGAGTTCTTGTCGTTGTCGATCGCCCACCCGGACTGCTTCCACACCCTGCGGAAACGCGCTGCAATCCACTCCTAGGGGAATAACTGGCAATTTCACCAAAATTTCGGGTTGACCGCCGTTGCGCTGCGCTAAATATTCAGACCACTCCCTCAGAACTCCTTCTACTGTGTTTTTCACGGCATTAGAGGTGCAGATCAGGGCGTCCCAAGGTTGAACCGGTGCAGTTATCAAATTGCCGATCGACTCCATGACATACTTAGTTGCGATCGTATGGGTAACGCCACAAACGCTGTAAGCCCGCTGATTGACAAATCTGCGCCCCCAAACCATATCGGCAAGGGCGGGATCGGGTCGATAGATTGTACCTGGTTGAGATAGCAAATCTAGTCGATCCGTCGAAATCCAGCGGACTTTCCGAGGTTGTTGCAGCCACGGTTGGATGCGCGAACAAAACTCCTTAAATGTTGCTTCGCTGTCTGTGCAGCAGTAGAGAGAGTCAGCAGTACCGTGTTGGACTAAGCTTTTGAGAAATCCTTCTCCGGCTGAATGACGCCCCAGAAGTCTTTTCCCTCCGGTGTCGTAACCGTCTTTGTGGTATAAAATCGCCGCTGTTATATCCATCCTGAGATTTATTGTTCGAGAATTGGTTGAAGAAGGTAAAAGGCTTTCACCATAAGGCTTTGACGCAAAACCAGGAAACTGTTTTAACCCAACCGCTGGCTGGCCCAGTGTCCCGCGATACTTTCAAAAACGATCGCCTCAGATTACAATACTTATGGCTAAAGAGGGATTGGCAATATCGGATTTTAATGTTATCCTGGCGCCCATGATTGGGGGCGATCGCCCGAACCAGTCAGCCATCCTATCCGATCCGGAACCAAAGAGTGTCTGTGGTATAATGCCTTAGCTCTGCTAAATGCCCGATTTGCAAGTGTTCGATGGAAGGAGCAGTCAGTCGGCACAACATTAGTTCTACTCGATCTCGATCGCGTCTTTGTCTTTAGAAACCGATAATCATGTACAACCCATCTCTGCGTCAAATACCTCGCCACTTACCTGCCGATGTAATTCCATTAAAGCAGCAATCTTCTCTTTTAGACTGGTTGGAATCTAACAATCGCCTCTTAGCAAGGGATGTCCAAGAACCCGACTATCTGCACGAAGAAGAAATTTCCGAGTTGATGGCAGTTGACGACAGTCCTTACGATGATTTAGAAGAAGAAGCAGAAGATGATGCGGGTGTAGGCGACGAATAACTGTAGAATGGTAAGTCGATTTTAGATTTTAGATTTTAGATTCACTTGCAGCTTCGTGAATAACCGGAAGCCGAACTTGAGTCTAAAATTTGGGGAGAATCGATTACTGAAGTTTAGGGCTTGTAACGTTTTTGGCTGGTCAACGAATCAACCAGAAACAGGGAAAAAAAACCAAGAGATTTCCCAATCTCCTGTATCCCACCCTATTCTCGAATTGTCAAATGCTTATTCTCAAATGGTGTGTGTTGAGGAGTGATATGGATAACTTTGTGGATGAGAAAATCCCTTTTACTATGCCTTTCAAACTTACAGGCAGGAATTTATTCCTGCTGCTGGGTTTGGGACTCGGCATTGTAGCGATCGGTTTAGATGTAGCAGCGGGTAGATTTTTGGATGCGCCTGCATCGCTATTTATGCCACTAGCTGTTTGTGCTCTCATTGCATCGGGTTTAGGTTATCTGGTTGTGCCCGTACTCCAGCAACTGAAAGCCGGACAAATAATTCGCGAAGACGGCCCCCAAGCCCACTTAAAAAAAGCGGGAACGCCGACAATGGGAGGCATATTTTTTGTGCCAGCAGGAGTCGTAGTAGCATTACTTTGGTCGAGATTTAACTCAGATGTTGTTGCCGTATCGGCTTTAACTTTAGCTTACGGTTTCATCGGCTGGCTCGACGATTGGCAAATTCTCCGTCGCAAGTCGAATAAAGGTATTTCACCTCGGATGAAATTGGCTTTGCAAGTAGGTTTTGCAGCTCTTTTTTGTCTGTGGTTGATGTTCCACAATCCAACTATTTCTACGAACATTGCTTTGCCTTTCGGTTGGGTATTGCCTTTAGGTTTCTTGTTTTGGCCGCTAGCTGGTTTTGTGTTAGTTGCCGAAAGCAATGCTACTAATCTTACCGACGGCGTTGATGGTTTGATGGGAGGTTTAGGTGCGATCGCACTTTTGGGATTAGGTGCATCTGTAGCATCAACTTCGCCAGAATTAATGATATTTTGTGTCTGCATTAGCGGCAGTTGTTTCGGTTTCTTAGCTCACAACCGCAATCCAGCCCGGGTATTTATGGGCGATACAGGTGCGTTGGCTTTGGGCGGTGCTTTGGGTGCGGTAGCTTTATTAACAAATAGCCTTTGGATATTATTAATAATCAGTGGGATTTTCTTGATTGAAACAGTGTCAGTAATTGCTCAAGTGGCTTATTATAAAGCTACAAAAGGCCCTGATGGCATTGGCAAGCGTCTTTTAAGAATGGCTCCCCTGCACCACCATCTAGAACTCTGCGGCTGGTTGGAAACTCAGGTGGTTGGTATCTTTTATTTAACTAACGGGGTGTTAGTGTTAATGATTTTGATGTTGGCTGGCAACAGTTAACAGCGGATTAGTAACAGACTTTACAGCATATGTAGCTGATATTTACAGCCATGTTGAAAAACAAATAAGATGCCCGTTACACAAGAACTTCATGCAGTTGTGGAACGGGCATCTTGCCCGTTTTAGATAGAATAAAAAAACAGGTAAGATGCCTGTGCTACTAATATTAAATCTAGCTAAATCACAGGCTTTCCGGCCTGTGCCACTAATATTAAATCTGTTGTGGAACAGGCATCTTGCCTGTTCCAAGCTCATAAGCTAAAATGATGATATAGCCTTTATCAGAAAGATGAGGTATGACTATAAATGGAGTTTTTGATGCGACCTCGCTTACTATATAATAAATATAAGAGGGCTCCCATCCCAACAACGTACCTCACTTTTTTGAGAACCGCTATAATAGCCCCAGTTAATGCAATGGAACTTAAAAAAAGACAGGGCAATATTTGGATAATTGCTTCATCTGCCAGCATTCTATTGCTAACTGTGAGTTCCTTTTTTTACTGGAAACTTGTTAGACTGGGTTATGCTGTTCCCATTCCCTACATTTTAGATGTTTTTTGCTTAAGTAATTGTCCGGCTGATGAGTTAAATGTTTTACATACCCAATTACCACCAGATAATTTATTCAACTACGGCAAACCCCTATCACAAATTTTAGGCGAACCGGATAAGTTAGATAAAAATAGAATTTCCATCCTGGTGGAAAAATCAAAATACAGATTGACTGTCTATGAAAACAAAAAGCCTGTCAAATCTTATCCTGTTGTATTTGGCAGCAATCCCGCAGGCGATAAACTAAAAGAAGGCGATTCGCGGACGCCGGAAGGAATTTTTAGCATAAAAGATTTTTATCCTCACGCAGCTTGGTCGAAATTTATCTGGCTGGATTATCCCAGCAAACAATCTTGGCGAAAACATATCAAAGCCAAGCAAGCAGGTACAATCAAATGGTACGATAGTATTGGCAGCGAGGTTGGGATTCACGGCGTGCCTGCTAATTCAGAGAAAATTATCAAAGAGCGATCGAATTGGACTTTGGGTTGCGTTTCTCTGGAAAATAAGGATGTTGACGAGTTGTATCAGTTTGTACAAAAAGGTACAGAAGTAGAAATTATTAGATAACTGGTTCGTAGTAAGGACTTTAGTCCTGATTGACTCAACAAGCAGCAGAGAGGACTGAAGTCCTCATTACAAACTGGCAAGAGAGGACTGAAGTCCTCACTACAAACTGGTTCGTAGTAAGGACTTTAGTCCTGATTGACTCAACAACCCGCAGAGAGGATTAATGAACAGTGCGGAGTTTTTACCCCTTGTTTCGGTTGTGGTACCTGTTTACAACGGCGAGACGGATTTGCCGGATTTAATTGAGTGTTTGCGATCGCAAACTTATCCAACAAACAGAGTAGAATATCTCTTAGTAGACAACAAAAGTCGCGATTACACTTCAACTATCCTTCAAGCAGCAGCCAAATCCCCCAAGCAAGAGGGATTCAATCAAATCACCATTCGCAATCTCAGCGAAAATACGATTCAAAGTTCCTACGCCGCCAGAAATAAAGGAATTCGCGCCTCAACAGGCGAAATCATCGCCTTTACCGACGCAGACTGTCGCCCCGAACCTCAATGGTTGCAAAATTTAGTCGAACCATTCGCTAACTTAGAAATAGGAATTACCTGCGGTGAAATCCTCGCCCTTCCCGGTAACACTCTCTTAGAAAAACACGCCGCCCGCGAAAATACTTTATCTCAAAAACATACTCTCGCTCACCCTTTTTGTCCCTACGGTCAAACGGCTAACTTAGCTGTCCGCCGCCAGATTTTAGCACAAGTGGGTATGTTTCGCCCGTACCTTACGAGCGGCGGCGATGCGGATTTGTGCTGGCGGATTTTGCGGGAAACATCCTATAAAATGTATTTTGCCGAAAATGCGATCGCCCGACACCGCCACCGCAATACAATAAAACAGTTACAAAGTCAATGGTATCGTTACGGCGAGTCGAATAAATATTTGCACGAACTCCACGGTGTCGATTTGATGCGAGAATTCACCACAGGGGAATATTTGTATCGGCTGGCTAGATGGCTGTTAAAGGAATTGCCGGTTGCTACTGCTAAATGTGCGTTAGCGAAGCCCTCGAAGAGGATCGCCCGTGCCGATCTGGTAGATTTGTTAAATACGCCGATCGGTCTCATAAATGTCAGGGCAAGGGCGATCGGACAGCGACAAGCCAAACTCCCAGAACTAGCTCGGGAAATTGAGCGACTTTAATCCTTAGAAGAAGACTGGGCGGTTGAAACCGCGTCTATACAGGCAAAACCCGCCTCCGCGGGTTGAAGACCTATCCTATGTTATTCTCTCTTGAGTCCGCGGAGGCGGACATCGTTTGTGTAGGCGCGGTTTCAACCGCCGTCTGATCTTTACATCCGATAAGCAGAATTTATCTGTATATAAGTATGCTGAATTGAGAAATATGAAAATTTCAGGCAATCCTTAATATAAAATTAATAAGTCTATTTTGAAGCGCGCAGTTTCAGAATGACGAAAAACTCGCATTTACCCCCAAAATTTCTTTACTTCTGGCGAATGACCTCAGCCTTCTGGCGTCGAGATTATTCTCAGATTTTTCAAGTTTTGTAACAATTACAGGTAGTGCCAATGGCTCAAATCCTACTCCAGACCGTTTGGTTTATACCTTGCTATCCACTCATCGGCGCATTTCTGTCGATATTGTGGTTTCCAGCAGTAACTCGCCGCACGGGGCCTAGACCCTCCGGTTACGTAAACGCCATCTTAACTTTCTTCGCTTTCCTTCACGGCGTCATCGCCCTGACAGCTATCTGGAACCAACCGGCACAACACCAGTTCATTCCCTGGCTGAATGTGGCAGGTTTAGACTTAACCATTCCCGTAGACATTTCTGCTGTCACCGTCGGGGCGACAGTTTTGATTACGGGACTGAATTTTCTGGCGCAGATTTATGCAGTCGGCTACATGGAAATGGACTGGGGCTGGGCTAGGTTCTTTTCCCTGATGGGGCTGTTTGAAGCGGGGATGTGCGGCTTGGTTTTGTCCAACTCCCTGTTTTTCAGCTACATGATTCTGGAAGTCCTGACTCTGGGAACTTACCTGCTAATCGGGCTGTGGTTCAACCAGTCTTTGGTGGTGACGGGCGCCCGCGATGCTTTCTTGACTAAGCGGGTAGGAGACTTATTCCTGTTGATGGGAGTAGTTGCAATTCTGCCGCTGGCTGGAACTTGGAATTTTGACGAATTGGCAGTTTGGGCTAAGACTGCAAACATTGACCCCACAGTGGCGACGCTGTTGAGTTTAACTTTGATTGCCGGCCCGATGGGCAAATGCGCTCAGTTTCCCCTGCACCTGTGGCTGGATGAGGCGATGGAAGGCCCTTTGCCGGCAACGATTTTGCGGAACACAGTGGTTGTGGAAACCGGTGCTTGGATTTTGATTAAATTGCAGCCCGTGATTGCATTGTCGCCCGTGGGGCTGAAGACAACTATTATTGTGGGTGCTGCAACGGCGGTGGGTGCGTCTTTAATTGCGATCGCCCAAATCGACATCAAGCGCACGCTTTCCTATATAGTTAGCTCTTACATGGGCTTGGTATTTATCGCCGTCGGCACCGGACAAACCCACACAGCTTTGACATTAATCTTTGCCTACACCTTAGCAATGGGTTTGTTGGTGATGAGCATCGGTTCAGTAGTTTGGAACAGCATCACTCAGGATGTCCGATATCTCGGCGGTTTGTGGGCGAAGCGGCCGATATCGGGAATATCGTTTCTTGTTGGCGCCGCTGGAGTGATGGGCCTGCCACCCTTCGGCTGCTTCTGGGCTTTATCAGAATTAGCAGGCGGGCTTGCTAAAACTCATCCTTCACTGTTAGTAGTAGTGCTGTTTGTGAACGGCGTGACTGCTTTTGGCTTAGTGCGCGTTTTCGGTTTAGTTTTCGGTGGCAAACCGAAGCAAATGACTGAACGTTCGCCCGAAGTTGCCTGGCCTTTTGTCTTGCCGATGACAGTGTTAATGGGATTTACCTTGCACGTCCCACACTTGCTCGCCGCCTGGGAATTACTGCCTTTGGCAACTTTGAATTATACTGCGGCCGGACTGTTAGCTTTGTCAAGTGCGATCGGCATTGGTGCCGGAGCATTTATTTACCTGAACGAAAAGTGGGAAAAACCAGTGCGAATTGGTTCTCAAGCCGTGCAAGACTTCTTTGCCTACGACTTTTACACCGCCCAACTTTACCGCGTGACCATCATCTTTGCCGTCGGTCTGGTTTCCCAAATCATATCCTGGTTCGATCGCAATATTGTTGACGGATTCGTTAACTTAATCGGTTTTGCCACAGTTTTCGGCGGGCAAAGCCTCAAATACAACGTTACGGGTCAAACTCAGTTTTATGCCCTGACAATTCTCTTCGGAGTGGCACTTTTAGGATTGCTCGTAAGCTGGCCTCTGTTGGCTCGCCTCTCGCTGATTGTGGGCGGGTAAAGAGATATAAAGTTGAAGATTTTAGGTGACACTTTTAACCTAAAATCTTAAATAAATGAAGTCTTGAATAAAGATTTCAAACTCAATCCAACAAGGCAGAATACATGAAAGACGATCGCAGACAAGTAAATCTTTCCCGGCGCAACTCCCTCAAATTTGTCGCAGGAGCAATAGGTACAGGAATACTCGCAGCACGAGTAGGTGCTGATGTGGCTTCACCCGAACCAGCAATTGCTCAAAATGACTTCACTCCCGATGTCGCTTTGGCAAAATTGATGGAGGGGAACAAGCGATTTGTTGACAGAAAACGCCAAAGTCCCAACCAAGACTTACCCCGCCTCGTTGAAGTTGCCAAAGCTCAAAAACCATTTGCTGCTATTCTCGGCTGTGCAGATTCCCGCTTTCCTTCTGAGATTATTTTCGATCAGGGATTGGGAGATTTATTTGTATGTCGCGTAGCCGGAAATGTGGCTACTCCAGAAGAAATTGGCAGCCTGGAATTTGGCACACTGGTGTTGGGAGCAAAAGTGCTGGTAGTAATCGGTCACAAACGTTGCGGTGCGGTAGATGCAACCATCAAAGGCGCTCAAGTTCCCGGTCAAATTGGCAGTTTGCTCGACGCAATTAGGCCTGCTGTAGAAAGCTCGAAAGGCCAAGCAGGCGATCGTCTAGAAAATGCCTGCAAAGCCAATGTGGTGCTGCAAGCTAAAAGATTGAAAGCATCTCCAGTTATCTCTAAGTTAATTGAGGAGAATAAACTGAAAGTTGTCGGTGGATATTACGATTTAGACACGGGTGCAGTCAATATTCTGATTGAGTCGTAAACAGTTGAGAGTTGATAGTTGATAGTTGATAGTTGTCAATTGTTAAATACCAACTGTTGAAAAACCTCTTGGGAAAGCAGTAAAATTTAAACTGTCTAAAAACTTAGATATTAACTATCAACTGTCAACTATCAACTATCAACTGTCAACTGTCAACTGTCAACTATCAACTGTCAACTGTCAACTGTCAACTGTCAACTGTCAACTGTCAACTGTCAACTGTCAACTGTCAACTGAATCTTCACTCTTCACACATTATGCTTAGTGCATTGCTCTGGTTGCCCGCGTTGGGCGCTGCGGTAGTCGGGTTCTTGCCCGGAAAAATGAATGCGATGCGGGTGCGCTCCGTCGCTTCCGTCTTCGCTGCTGCCGTTTTCCTGTTGAATCTCTGGCTGCTAACTCAATTTGACACGACAAATGCGGGACTGCAATTTCAAGAATATTTGCCTTGGATTCCGCAATTGGGTTTGAGCTACAACTTGGGAATTGATGGCTTATCTTTGCCACTGTTAGTTTTAACCGGATTGCTGACGCTATTAGTGATTTACGGTACTGGTGAAGGTATGGCTCGCCCCCAGCTTTACTACGCTTTGATTTTGCTGATCAATGCGGGGGTGGCGGGAGCTTTGATGTCTCAAAATTTGCTGCTGTTCGTCCTATTTTACGAGCTAGAATTAATTCCTTTTTACCTGTTGATTGCGATTTGGGGCGGCAAACAGCGCGAATACGCTGCGATGAAGTTTCTGATTTACACGGCAGTTTCGGGACTTTTAGTTTTAGGCGGATTTTTGGGCGTAGCTTGGCTGAGCGGCTCTTTAAACTTCGATTACAGTGCAATTACTACTCAAGATTTGCCCTTAAACACGCAATTAATCTTGCTAACAATTGTCTTGTTTGGGTTGGCAATTAAAATTCCTTTAGTGCCCCTCCACACTTGGCTGCCGGATGCCTACGTGGAAGCTTCGCCAGCAACAGCAATTCTGTTGGGAGGTGTTTTGGCGAAGTTGGGAACTTACGGCTTAGTGCGGTTTGGTTTGCAGATGTTTCCCGAAACTTGGTCGATAGTCGCTCCTGGTTTAGCGATAATCGGTACGGTGAGCGTGATGTACGGTGCTTTGAGCGCGATCGCCCAAAAAGATATCAAGCGCATGGTAGCCTATAGTTCGATCGGGCATATGGGCTACATCCTCGTCGCCTGCGCCGCCGGCACCAAACTCTCCTTAATCGGCGCTGTCGGGCAAATGGTAAGCCACGGCTTGATTTTAGCCTTGCTGTTTTATCTCGTAGGCATCATCGAAACCAAAGCCGGCACACGGGATTTGGACGTGCTCAACGGCTTAATGAATCCGATGCGCGGCTTACCCACGGCAAGTTCGCTGTTAGTTTTGGGCGGCATGGCCAGCGCCGGAATTCCCGGTTTAGTCGGTTTTATCGCCGAATTTTTAGTATTTCAAGGCAGTTTCTCAGCATTTCCAATTCCGACTTTACTGTGCATTTTAGCCTCCGGGTTAACAGCAGTTTACTTTGTAATTCTGCTCAACCGCACCTGTTTTGGAAAGTTGGACAATGCCACGGCTTACTATCCTCCAGTGAAGTTTGCCGAAAATATGCCAGCCCTAGTTTTAGCGGCAATCATTTTCTTCTTGGGAGTTCAACCAGTGTGGCTGCTGAAGTGGAGCGAATCTACTACAAATGCGATGGCAGTAACTCTATCAACGGGCAGATATACTCAAGTAGCTGTCAGCTATCAATCTGAGAAATAGAATGGGAGAGGGGGAGAGCGGGAACTCAGAAAAATCTTTTTTCTTCCTTCTTACTTCTTCCTTCTTTTCTCTTCCATCTTCCTTCTTCCCTCAACATTCATCCATTGAATCGGTTAAACCCGCTATACAATTCGTTACCGAACTTCCCTCTGATATCATCTCCGGTGGACTGACCACAATAAGATTAGTTTGTAGTGCGGACTTCAGTCCGCAGCCGGAGCGGACTTAAGTCCGCACTACGAACTATTTTTGTTATGGTGATCGACCGGACATGATATGAATTCGGATTCTAATTATGGTAAAATAAAAACAACCAGTCAACTACCACCATAACTGTGTAAAAGTTTGGAACACCGCAAAAAATTCTAAATTCAGGTGCAGTTACAGCAATTTCCCTACTAGCAACTTCCAAGCATTGCGCTGCCGCAGACTTTGCGAATATTTCTAAATATTGAGATTCATTCAAACCAAGGAAGAAACAATGGTACAAACTCCTACTAAACCAGCAACTAAACTGCCTCCTTCCAAACACGAATTTGCCGAAGTCATTCACAGACTGGAAGCTGGCGGCGCGATGATTCCAGATACGCCGGAAAATCTGATGCAAATCATCGCGATTTGGAAGGCCTACGCGGTACCGATGGATTTCTATTGGCGGGATTTACTTTACATCGCGGAACGGGTATTTTTAAACCCGCTTCCCTTCTTTAAATACTTCTTACCCCAGGAGTATTTAGACTTGCAAAATCACTATTCAGGTGACGGTGCAGATTTACGGATTTGGCGGGGGACTGGAAGCGCACACCCGGAACTTTTGGAGTTCATGGAAAATGGAGAAACTGGCAAAAAGCCACGTTTGTTTCACCATTTGTGGCACGATCGCATTAACATGGAATTTGCCGAAGAGTGCATGAGGTCAATGCTGTGGCACCGGGGAATGTACGTTCCTGTCAACCAGTTTGACCCCTATCTCGACAGCGACGAATACAAAGCAAATGCCGATCGCGCAATTAAAGCTTACTTCAAAAAAGACCCGTTCATGCTAGCCTTGCACAAAGCATTTCCCGAAATGTTTTTGGAACAGTGCCGCCAGATGTCTTATTACAGCAATCTCGGTTTATTCTGGGAAGTAATGGCACCCGTGTTTTTTGAAGTTTCCGACTTGTACGACGAAGGGAAAATTACCACAGTACCCCAGGCGATGGATTTCCTGGTAAATGGTATATTTGCGATCGCCGGTCGTCCGATTTACCACCACGTTCTCATCGACGGCGAAACCTACGAAATCATCCCAAAATCCAAAGGTTTCACTTGGCTGTACGAGGCAGCGCTACCCTACGTAGAATCGGTATTTTACCGCACTTCGCCGTTCCGGGGAACCAAATCTTACAACGCCCAAGCCAAGGAAGTTCCCGACGACCAAAAAGACTTCCACTACGGTATTTTGTATGCAGACAAATTCCCTGTAGGAACTGCCGGCATCCCGCCGACGCTGCTAGCCCAAGATATGCTGCACTTCCTGCCGCCTTATTTGATGGATTTCTACAGGCAGCGATGCCGCGGCGAAGATGATATCCTGAATCAGATTGGGGTGACGTTCCAGCGATCGATGTACTGCGTTACTTCGGCGGTTATTCAAGCTTTGCGGACGGCGCTGCTGTATCCTTTGGATGACCCGAATCCGAAACATTTGAAGGCAAATCGGGCGTTTTTCGAGTCTCAGATCGATCGCTTCTGCCGCCCGGAATACGGCATGAAATATGCGGCGAAGTTGAAAAACATTCAGACTTCGGATTACAAATAGTCATTGGGAATGGGCATCGGGCATTGGGAATGGGGCATCGGGCATTGGGAATGGGGCATCGGGCATTTGTTATTTGAAAAACTCTTAACAAGTAACGACGAACTATTACTGATTACCGATTACCTTTTTCCCGATTACCGATTACCATGCTTCATGTCCAATGCCCTATGCCCCATTCCCCATTCCCCATTCCCAATAACTATGAACAGCAAAGACCTAGCCAAATATATCGAAGCAACCGACGGCATTTCTAAACCATGGCTGTTGGTGCAACTCCGGATGAAAAAATTGCAAGAAAGGCGATCGCAAATTTCTACTGAAGAATATCTCAAAGAACTTACCGATCTTCACCAAGATTTAATGAATCTGGGCGAATGGTGGGTGGGAATTGAAGACGAAGTGTTTTAATTAATTACCGATGCGAATACACTATAGATTTTCATAACCTTTAAATTTGACTAAGGTTTTGCCAATCAAAGCAAAGATCGATGGGAGGTGACATGATTTGCTGGTTGTTTTTGATTTAAATTTGCGAGTGATTGCCCGATCAACATATTTTTATATACAATATTTATTGAGATTATTTAATGCTTGACATTATAAGGTTAATTAGGTCAAATTAATAATTATTTTATGTTGATTGATTCATATAAATCATCAGTAGGACTCCGTTAAGGTCTTAATCATCTAATCCGGCAGTCGGGTAGGATGCGTTAGCTTTTCACATTTTTTGTGATGTGTCAAGCGAATGGTCTGACGCACCTTACGACTGAACTAAAAGGCAGGTTATCGGTAGAGAACAAAATACTCTCCTGCTTGAATTTTGCACGGAGTTGAATGTGCTTGCCACATTCGATTGGATTCTTATATTAAATATAGGCACATCGAAATGGGACAGATAATTATTAATGAATTCCGCCGTGACGGTAGTTTTCAGGGCGATGAGTATGTCGAACTACTTTTGACAGAAGACTTAACTGCTGCTCAATTGCAAACTTTTTTTGTTGGCGATTCAACGGATCTAACAACAGTTAAATATTCTGCCTATCAGTTCATAAATATGGCAAGTATTGCTCCTGTATTCAAGGCAGGAACAATAATTGTGCTGGGCGGTGAGAGCGTAATTCCAGCGAATGAAATTACCTACAATCCAGTTCCCCGAGGAACTGATGCTGATTGGAACATTCAATTATTGATAACTAGCAATAAAGGTGGTGTATACCTTAATAATGTTTTAGCTCCACCTAACAACTTTGCAGGAAATTTTGCAGCAGATTCAGATCTTGTTTGGGTAGATACTAGCAGTACGGGAACTACTTCAGTTGATTCGATCGCCTGGCCAACAACTGGTTTGGGAGCATTTGGCAATGCAGCTAAGGTAAAAATTGCCGCTCCGACGAATAACGGTGATAATGTCGAATTCATGAGCGCGATCGGCGGTGTGAACAAAACCGCTAATTATGCTGTCAATAGTGTAGGTTCGATCGGCGTACCCAATTTCGGCATTAACACTATTTATATTAACAGCCTCCGCAACCCGCAGCTCAACAGCGCTCCAACTTTAACAAATTCTAACGCTAATAGTTTAACTGCAATTAATGAGGACATAGAAAATGTAGCTAACACGGGTTTTAGTATTTTCAATATCACTAGCCAGTTAGGCGCTGATGTTAATAGCGATCCGTTGGGTGTCGCAGTCACAGCAGCAGACAATACTAACGGCAATTGGCAATTTTCAACTAATGGCAATACTTGGACAAATTTTGGGCCATTGTCCCAAAGCTCAGCAACAATTCTCGGCCCGACGCCTCTTTATAATGGCTTGCTTGGCAGCACTCCCAGTTCTCAGAATTGGCTGTCTTTGACCAACTCCAATATTATTGCTCCTACCACTATTGCTTCAGAAATATTAAGCGGTAATGGAGTTAATTTAAACAGCACGGCTGCTAATAATATCTATGCTGGCTATACCAATAATCCTTTAAGTCCGTTATTTCCGCCGCTCGATCGCACGCAGGGATTTAGCTTATCTTTTAATCTGCAAATTATCTCCGAAGCCCGTATCAATGCCAATCGGGCGGGTTTTAGCATTGTTACCGTTACGAGCGATCGCAAAGCAATTGAAATCGGTTTCCAGCAGCTATCTGCAACTACGGGCAATATCTTTGCTCAAGCAGACGGAATTACTCCCAATCCGGGCGGACAAACGAATAGCTTATTTGTGGCTGCTGAAAATGCTGCTTACAATACAAATCTTGCTACTAACTATACTCTGAAAGTTTTAGGCGACAATTACTTTCTTTCGGACGGTAGTAATAATGTTATACTAACGGGGCCTCTGCGAAATTATGCTGCATTTACTGGCGCGATCGACCCCTATGAAACTCCTAATTTTCTATTTCTCGGCGACGACACAACCTCAGCTCAATCTAACATCAACTTGACGCGGGTTTCTCTGCAAACGCCTGCGAAAGTCCGCTTTGTACCCAACCCAAATTATTACAGTATCGCTGGCAGCGAACCAACAATTACGGTGCGGGCGTGGGATGGAACGAATGGAGTTGGTAACGGTACTGTGGGTGTGAACGCTTCAGTTACTGGAGGAACAACGCCGTTTAGCACTAATTCGATCGCACCGACGATCGCAGTTAATCCAGTCAATGATGTACCTTCGTTTGTCAAAGGAGGCGATCGCACTCTCAAGAGTAACTCCAGCGCGCAAACCATCCCCGGCTGGGCGACGGCGATTTCTCGGGGCCCCGCCAACGAGTCGGGACAAACTCTCGCGTTTCAAGTTACGGGGAATGACAATGCTGCTTTGTTTAGCGTACCACCTGCGATCGACTCGGCGGGCACGCTAACATTTACACCGGCCGTAGGGGCGATCGGCAGTGCTAAGATCGCTCTCAATCTCAAAGATAATGGGGGCGTAGCTAACGGCGGTGTCGATACATCCGCCAGTCAAACTTTCGTCATCAATCTCACCAACTTGCCACCTGCTGGACAAACAGACAATTACACGATTCCCCACACCAAGGTATTCAACCAGCAAGCCCCCGGAGTATTAGGCAACGACAGCGACCCTGACGGCGATATTTTGACAGCCAAGGTATTGTCAAATCCAATCAACGGCAAGGTAAATTTCAATACTGACGGTTCATTCAGCTATATTCCCAATCCGGGTTTTGCAGGTACAGACAACTTCAGCTACAGCGTCAGCGACGGA
>NZ_JAEQDD010000081.1:0-73383 GCF_020737885.1 Microcoleus sp. PH2017_34_RAT_O_A
TTTCGGCAGAAAAAAATTGACAAAACTTATATTGCCGAGGCGATCTCGAATTCACTTATCTTTCTAAATGCTGTTTTCTGACTTTTTCAGCAAGCCCTAACTATGAGCAATTATCATCAGATAAGATTTGTTCCATAGGCTCGGGAGCGGTGGAATCGGCTGTCAAACAAATAGATAGAAGGTTGAAAATTTCTGGAGCTCAATGGTTGAAAAAAAATGTCATAACAAGATGCTAAAACTTCGTTGTGCTTACCTCAACGACCTCTTGGCTATTTGAGGCTTTTGCAAAACCGGGATGCTCCCGTCATGCTTCGCCCCTACACACATATTTGATAAACACAGATGTACCAGATTTTTCTTTAAGGATTGTCGATGTATTCGCACCCTACGAATAATGTTGCCATACCGTTGAATGCTTTAGTATCACAATAATTATATGCTCAGATTAATCTAAGTTTCACGATCCAAATATTTTCCGAATCCAATTCCGCAGCGCAGCCAATAAACCCATTAAATTCTTGAAAAACCCCTGCAAAAAAGAACTTTTCTCAACCTCGAAAATCTCCTCGATTTCCACCGGGAGCGGTGGCATTCCGACAACTTCGTAAAGCGGATATTCGCCGCTCTTTCCGGGGATTTTAACTGATACGCACTGGTTGACGATCGCCAAATCCTTGATTTCCTCATAAGTTTCCTCGGAAATCAGCAAACTTGTTCCCACTTGCTTGTTCGCAGCTTCAATCCGGCTGGCAAAATTTACCGCATCCCCGATCGCCGTTACTGTCTGATTTTTCTTGGCCCCCAGATTCCCCACAACCGCCAAACCGCAGTGAATCCCAATCCCAATCCGCAACCTGTGACTGTATAAAGTCTCAAAATACGGATTGAGTTTGTCCAATTCCTCCAGCATTTCCACCCCAGCCCTCACCGCTTGTTCGGCCGCCTTCTCTGAATTTTCCAACCCAAACAGCGCCATAAAACCGTCGCCCATATAATTATTGATCATCCCGCCGTTGCGGTTGATTACATAACCCATTTTTTGGAAATACCGATTTAAAATATAAATTACATCGTAGGGTAATAGCGATTCTGCAAAGGCGGTAAACCCTCGAATATCGGCAAACAAAATTGCAATTTTCTTTTCTTGACCCACAGGTGCAGAAATCAAGTTTCCGGCGATTTCGTCGTTAAATGTTTCTAAGTCTTCAGAATCGATCGCCAATCTCCGCAAAATCACCTTCCCGCCCGCCACCTGTGTCTGACAAGCCAGCCTAATTTCCGGCTCTAGGCGCAGTTTGTTCGCGAGCTCATCTTCCGCTGAATTGCGGGGCGAGCAAAATTCCAAACCTTCGACTATCAAGACACGACAAGTCGAACACCGCGCACTACCACCACAGGCGTGGGTGTGGGGAATGCCGGCACGCAGGGAAGCTTCCAGAATTATATCGTCGTCGTCTATCTCGATCGCGCGATCGTCCGGCAGATAGTGAATCTGTGGCATATGTGGCGTTTCTAACTAAGTAGCGAGGCATGAGCGGACATCTGTTATTGCAGTGACTCTGTATGCAAACCCGGTTTTTCGACATCTTTTCTGCATTCCCTGATTGATTCAGTATAAGTCGCGATCGACATTAGCTTCTCGTGCCGTCACCTCAACCGCCAAACTCACTCAGCATTAAAATCGCGATCGCACAATGAAAACACCTCAATTATATGCCAAGTAAAGCCTTTGGAATCAAGCTCAAAGCTCAAAGCTCAAAGCTCAAATTAACTGACATAATTCTTAATAAATTTATGATAGCTCAAAACCCTTTAAATCCGTTATTAAATTCCCTGGAACCGCCAGATATTTTGAGAGTTTTGCAGGCTTTTTTCTTCCAAACCTTACTTGATAAGAGTTTGAGCTTTTTTGTTCCCTAAGGAGCAGCCAATTTGCTTGAGATAGAATAGCAGCATCTTTAAAACCCGTATAACCATGAGTTCATCAACAGCCCTACAAAACATCGAACAGCACATCCCGCTGGTGGGAAATATCCATCTCAAAAGTCCGATCGCCTATCGAGCAACCTGCGTCGCAGTCAGTGCGGTTAACGCGGTGCAAATGGCAGTAGCAGAGTCTTATATCAACGGCTTAGAAGTACCGGATTCTGTATTGCGAGGTCTTTTTGATACCTGTATGCCCGTCTTTTTTAAGTATTTTCCCTCTCTGCTCGCACCCTACGAATGGGTACTCAAAGAAACAGAACACACCGCGGAAGGCCCGCGAGATTTAATGAAACTTCAGTACGACTTACCTCAAGCCATGCTGAATCCCATGTTAGGCGAGAGCAAACTGATTTATCCCAAATACAGCATGGGATTGTGGGAAAAAGGAGCAGCCAACCTCGAACAATCTCAAATTCAGATGATTGATGATGTAATTGAGAAACTAGAGATTCAGGATGGCGATCGCATTTTAGACTTTGGCTGCGGTTGGGGCTGCGTTCCCAATTACATTCTTTCCAAATTCCCCAATGTCCAGTTTACTGGCATTAATCTCAGCCACCATCAATGCGAATATATGCGTCACAGGATGCAAGATCCCGACAGCTACCTCAGTTCAGGTCGATTTACCTTATTTGAAGGCGATTTGAACGACGCCCAATTCGATACCAAATTTGACAAAATTCTCTCGATCGGAGTTTTTTGTCATGTCGGTAATTTAACCAAAGCTTTTCAAAAGCTCTCCTCTTTCCTCAAAGATAACGGCCGCGCTTTCATTCACATCATCACCGTTCGCACCCCTAACAACATCTCCAGTGTTTTCACCCACAAATACATTTTCCCCCACGGTCGTTACTGGAAATACGATGCCGTTCCCAGCCACAACAAAGACCTCAAAACCATCAAACAATGGTATCTCAACGGTTACAATTACTCTACAACCTTTGCTAACTGGCTGAAAAACTTTGATGACTCTCAGGCGATAGTCAAAGATTTAGACTACGGCATCGACTATGCCAAATTCCGCAGAATCTGGCGGTTTTACTTGATTTGGTTTGTTGCTAATTTCGCCAGTTGCGATGGTGAATATAACGGCAACGGTCAATATTTAATGGTTCATTCCTAATTGCTGACATTCCTGGATGCATCAACCGGGTTTTTCAACACCCGTAATCCGTTAATGAGAAAATCTCACCTGTAGGGAAACGGCACTGCCCTGCCCGGCGGGGAGTTAAGGCAATAACAGCTAATTGTTGCTACGTTTAATAACCGTAGCAACAATTTTTCATGCTTGGTATTATTTGACGATCTTAGACTATAATGAAAGTAGTGGGACTGTTAAAGAAGTAGACTTTTGAGTTACTACAGCAACATGAAGGCAATTTCAAATTAGAATCTAAAATTGACTGATGTTACAAAAAGAAGAACTGTTAAAAGGCATCGAAAACCGCGAATGTGTGGCGCGGGCATTAGACCAAGCTGAACAAGCAATTAAAACTTGGGAAGTTACTCTGACTGATTTTCTGTCGCCGCCGGAGTTGGCGGACACTCTGACGGTATTTAAGCGCTTAACTGATGTGGAATTAGTGGCTTGGGGTGGCTATCCCCAGGGTGAAAGGCAGAGAATTGCGATCGCCCGATCGGAAATCCCGATCGACTCTGGGAGTGTTAGCATTGCTGCGGTGGAGATAGCCGGCAATTTCCTGTTTGACACCGCCAGTCACCGCGACTTCTTAGGCGCAATGCTGGGTACGGGGATTGTCCGCGAAAAAACCGGGGATGTGATTGTCTTGGGGGAACGGGGCGCGCAGGCGATTGTCATGCCGGAGATGGTAGAGTATTTGGAGATGAGTTTGCAGCAAGTGCGATCGGTTCCGGTAAAAACTCGGCGCATTGAGTTGAGCGAACTAAAAATTAGAGAACCGAAAAAGAAAGAAATGACAACCGTTGAAGCATCGATGAGATTGGATGCTGTTGCTTCTGCGGGATTTGCCATGTCTCGCAGCAAAATGGTTGATTTTATTGACAGAGGGGACGTGCGAGTTAATTGGAAGGACATCACCCAAGCTAGTTATAACGTTAAGTCGGGAGATTTAATCGCTGTTACTGGTAAGGGAAGATTGGAAATTGGGGAAGTTATGATTACTAAAAAAGAACGCTATCGAGTGCAGTTAACTCGATATCTGTAATTTTGACCACATCGTTGAGTTAAAAGAAACCGGGTTTTTTACGATATTTAAGGTGACAACGAATTATTTCGAGAAAAACCCGGTTTCTGCCCACATCGTTGAGTTGTTAAAAGAAACCGGGTTTTTTACGATATTTAAGGTGACAACGAATTATTTCGAGAAAAACCCGGTTTCTGGCCACCTTCAGTTATCCTGGCTTACGCTGAAATAGCTTGGCTATCGAGTTTACCAAAAGTTCTCGCGGCATAAATCGGGGCATATTTACGATGAGTGGATTGGGGAATCCGCCCGTCACGACGTTAGACTGATTTTTCTCTAAAGCTTTGAGTGCATCTCGCACTACTTCATCGGCGGGGACGAGTTTTTGCCCGCTGCTAGATGCTAGGGATGCCGGAAATTCTGCTGCTTTAAAAAAATCGGATTCTGTGGGGCCCGCACAAAGTGCTAAAACCCGAATTCCTAAATCTTTGTTTTCCGCCCAAAGTGCCTCGCTGAAACTCAAGACAAAAGCTTTAGTTGCTGCATAAATTGATAAATACGGCATCGGTTGAAAGGCTGCAATAGAAGCAACATTGATGATACTTCCCGATTTTCTATCCCGCATTCCCGATAAAAATAAGTGCGATAGTTCAACTAATGCTACAATATTCAGTTGCAGAATTCCTACTTGTTTTGCTAAAGGGCGATCGCCAAAAGCGCCATAATCCCCCAAACCCGCATTATTCACCAACAAATCAACCGTCCAACCTTTTTGAACAACCGCATCAAATACAGCAGTTGTGGCTCCTGGCGCAGTCAAATCTTGAACGATAATTTCGACCAAAATATTGAATTCCTGTTGCAGTTTAGCAGCTAGCTGCTGCAATTTGGCTTCGGAACGAGCTACCAAGATTAGATTGTGCTGGCGTTGGGCTAATTCGATGGCAAAGGCTGCGCCTATTCCGCCTGAAGCACCGGTGATTAAAGCAGTTGGCATGAACTTAATTTAGATTATTTGATTGGGGCTTTATATATTTTAACAATTATCTCGTCTAGCAGCCTGTAGAATAATTAAATAGGGAATAGGTGAGTTTTATGGGGCGTCTTACCGATCGAGCTTTTGACATTTTACGGGCCCAAGTTGACAAGTGCGCGGCTGATGATGCTCTAGCGGGTGGGGTTTACCGCAAGATGGTGATGAAGCGGCTGGAGAAATTGCGATCGCAAAACGGCACTTTCGCATCCAGAGAAGAAATCCGCGATACTTTCAAAGACGAATTTCCCAACTTCAGTGAAGAAGCTCTCAAAGCTGCTGTTAAAGCCAACCGCGCGCCCGGATTTTTTGATAAAATCATCTGGGTTGGCGGTTTGCTGGGTGGCGCAGCGGGGATAATTTGGCTGATTAACCTGCCTTTCCCAATGATTCGGTGGCCCGTGGCGAAAACTATGCCGATATTGCTGCTGCCGAGCTTTATTAGTATGGATTACAATTACCGACAGGCGATCGCCCTCGTGGAGCAATCCGATCAACTGGTTAACAAAGCTACGGCTGCGGCAGATTTTGAATATGGCGACACGAAAGTAAAACAAGCTCAAAAACACCTCGATGCTTTGCCGGTGTGGTTTCTCGGCTACTATCCAAAAACTTATTGCTCTTTTTCCGGCTGTACTTGGCGCTTTACAGTAGATGAATTTCAAGCAGCCCGCAAAAATATCGGGCGGATGGATGCTCAAATTTTTCAGCAAAAAAATGCTTTTACTGAGTTAAATCAAGTCGAACAAACTCTCGACGCCGCGAAACAGCAGTACCAGCAAGCGAAAACTGCCGCCGACAGGCAAAAAGCGACTGGAAATTGGCAAAGTGCGATCGACAAACTCAACCAAATTCCCGCCGAAACCCTCGCCGGAAAAACCGCTAAGCCAAAACTCCAAGCAGCAGAAAGAGATTTTCAAGCAATGGGAGGAATCGCCACCGGTTCGGTACACGCCGACAACTTAATTGAAGCAGCCAAAGAATTTGCTCTTTCCGCCGCCGTCGCCTCGCAAAAACCGCCGCATCCAGCCGCCCAGTGGGAACAAATAGCAGGATTGTGGGAAGAAGGAATTAACCGACTGAAAATGGTTCCTGTGGATAATCCGGGCTATCTCGACGCTCAAACCAAACTCGCTGAATACCAGAAAAATTTAGGAATTTCCCAGATTAGACTCCAAGCAGAAAGAGATTCTGAAAAAGCTTTGCAAGAAGCTAAAAGCTTGTTTGCCAACTTGCAAAATAATGTAAATTCTCCCAGTCAAAATCCCAGTAACTCCCTCGGACAATTGCAACAGATTATCAATCAATTAGAATCCGTCAAACCAGGGACAACTGTTTATCCCGAATCTCAAAAATGGCTGCAATCTGCTCGAAAAAAACAGCAAGAATGGCAAAAGAAATAAAGTGTATCAGTCGCACACCTCGATCGCAATACCGCCAAATTTCCCTTCCTCGGCCCAACACTTGACCCCTTCAATATAGCAAAGGTGGCTGGGATACTCTTCTTTAGTATCCGCTACAATCGCCTCAAAACCGCCATTGAAGTCGTTAAAAAATTGTACCTTGCGCCCTTGACTGTCACAGGCTTTGCTACAGCAAGTCGAACATACTAGACGGGGATATCGATCCCAATATGGCGATGGGATGGAACAGATGGGACAGGGCTTAAATTGTCGATCGCTCATAAAAAGATGCAATTAAAAAATATATCGATTACCAAGTCGGATCGACATACAGATTAATTGTAACTTGCTTTTTCCCCGAAGGTATGCCGGAAATACAAGCACAAATCGCCTCCCCGTCATCAATTTCTACTTCACAAGCGTGACAAGAACCCATCATACAACCAGTAGGAATAGAAACCCCTGCACGTTTGGCTACATCTAGCAAAAGCTCTCCCGCTTCAGCTTCCACTGTCACATTATCTGGCAAAAAAACAATCTTTGTCATGCAATTTTTCCTTTTGATATAATACCATTTTTACCAAGTTTCGCTCCGAAAAAGTTTGAGGTTTATTGATACTAATTATCAAGCACAGGTGCGTCGCTGTGAGATTTTTGGTACTTAGTTATGTCTTTTTCATGGCGACGCACCCTACGACTCTTCCTTCTTCCTTCTTCCTTCTTCCTTCTTTCTAACCTAAAATATGCTTGATATCTAAATGCTTTTCCACTGTATCCGCTAGAGTTTCTAACAGAGTTTCTCGATGTTCTCGGTAATTCGGAATACCTGTGGGCAATGCGCGGAGTCCCCGCTGTTGGCGCAAGTGATTTAACCAAGCCCGCCGCCAAGCTCCATTATCAAATATGCCGTGCAGGTACGTCCCCCAAACTGATTGAGAAGCGTTGACAATGCCTAAACTAGGATCGTCAAATAACGGTTGAGTCAAATCTGACTCGATCATTTGGGTTCTGCCTTGATGAATTTCGTAACCGGAAACGGGTAAACCCGGTTGAGGATAGTTAGATGTTACGATCCGCTGGCGGGCAATTTTGTTTGGTGCGATCGCAGTTTTCAAAGGCAATAACCCCAATCCTTTGAACTCTCCCTTTTCTCCCTCAAGGCCTTCTCTATCGCTGATACTTTCTCCCAGCATCTGAAAGCCACCACAAACTCCCATGACTGTACCGCCAGCTACTAAGTAATTTTTAATCGCTTCTGCCATACCTGTTTGGCGCAGCACCTGCAAATCTGAAATTGTAGTTTTAGAGCCTGGTAAAATCACGGCGTCTGGATGGCCTAACGGGTCTTTGGGGCTGACATATTTGACTGTGACGGTAGTTTCCGACTCCAGGGGGTCAAAGTCGGTAAAATTGGAAATTCGGGGCAGGCGGATGACGGAAATATTCAAGTCGGTTTGAGAATTGGGAGAACGCCGATCGAGTAAATCGAGGGAATCTTCCGAGGGAAACACTTCATCTATCCAAGGAATTACCCCAACTACCGGGATTCCAGTCCTTTCTTCCAGCCAAGTCAAGCCCGGATCTAAGATCGATTTTTGGCCTCGGAACTTATTAATAATGAATCCTTTAATTAAAGCGCGCTCGTCAGGATCGAGCAATTCCAAAGTACCGATGATGTGAGCAAATGCGCCACCGCGATCGATATCAACTACTAGCAAAGTCCGAGCATTCAGATGTTTTGCTACCCGCATATTTGTTAAATCGCGGTGTTTGAGATTGATTTCTGCGGGGCTTCCGGCTCCTTCGCACACAATCATGTCAAATTCTTGCTTGAGAAATTCTAAAGATTCCCGAATAGCTTGCCAGCCGATATCAAAATACTGTTCATAATATTGAGATGCTCGCACATTTGCGATCGCCCGGCCCTTGACAATCAATTGAGAAGTCATATCTCCTTGCGGCTTGAGCAAAATCGGATTCATTTCTACCCAAGGTGCGATGCCCGCAGCCCAAGCTTGCACTGCTTGAGCGTAGCCAATCTCTCCGCCGGCGGCTGTGACATAGGAATTCAGTGCCATATTTTGACCTTTAAACGGAGTTACCCGCCAGCCTCGCCGAGAAAAGATTCGACACAATGCTGCAACCAGTAAAGATTTTCCTGCGTGAGATGTTGTTCCCACGACCATAATTGCTTTCATAATATTAAAGAAGGAAGAAGGAAGAAGAAAGAAGGCAGAGGGAAGAAGGAAGAAGAAAGAAGGAAGAGGGAAGAGGGAAGAAGGAAGAGGGAAGAGGGAAGAAGAATATATAATAAAGAAGGAAGAAGGAAGAAGGAAGAATGTAGAAGAAAGAAGGCAGAAAGAAGAATGTAAAAATCATGATTTATGGGATTACAAAATTTGACCAAATAAATGGTTTTTTTATTGGCTCTAGGGGTGACAACGAATTGGTTTTGAGGGAAAACCACATTTGTCGCCACCCGCACCTAAGTCCTAAAAGGAAGACGGAAGAAGGTAGAAGACAGAATTAAAAAAATTCTGGTTTCTACCTTTTGCTTTTTGCCTCAAGATGACGGCTTATCTTCGCCGGATACATTCTCCGACTTGGATTCAGTGGCTGGTTTGGCCTGTTCAACTAAATCCGGTTGCGCTCCTTCAGACGAGGGTTTTTCTTCTGTGGATTCGATCGAGATTGTTGATACTGAAACCGTTTCTACCTGAACGCTCAACCCTGCTTCTCCCGGTACTTCTATCTCTACAGGCGGTGCTGAAACGATTTCCACCACAGTCATTTCTAGAGATACAGCAAGGGTTTCTGCTTCCGTTACGCCTGCTGCTGCTTTGGGTTCACCAACCGCATCCGCAGGTGTTTCTTGAGCCAACGGATCTGTTTGGCTTTGTGCCGGCGATCCGTCGTCTAAAATCGAACTTTCCCCTATTTTGGCAGAATTCGCCGCGGTTTCTGTTGCTATCAACTCGGCCATTGCTTCAACATCGGTGGGAAACGGCACTGCTTGGCTGGTTTCCGCAGCAGTGTTGCTGGTTTCGGCTGCCACTTCGGCGGCAGCCTCGGCTAATTCTGATTCGAGAATCTGGTCGATATCCGGTGCAGGAATTGTCGTTACCTTAGATTCAGGAGATTCAGGTGCGATCGACTCATCTGCTACTTTCGGCGTTGTCACCGGAGTATTTGCATCAGGCTTGTTTTTAGCTGCACCCCGTCCCAACATACCGCCGAGACTATTTTTGAGATTGCCAAACAGACTTCCGAAACCGCCTGATTTTTTAGCTGTTTTGGCAGGAGTTGGGTTGGCCTTTGGGGCTGCGCTTGCTGTCGCCGTTGGGGCTGCCGAACTAGCATCAGACTGGGACTCTTGAGCTCTCGCCCTCCACATCTGGTCAAAATCGTCAAAATCGTCATCATCTTCAGTCTGCTTTTTGGCTTCTGGCTGAGCCTCTGCTAGCTCTACCGTTGGTGCGGCCGCAATTTCTGAAAATTCTAGAGGTGAAGGCAAAGGAGTGAAGTTGCTGGCTAATTCTGCTGGGGCTGGTGAAGTCTCAGGAAGAGCGTTTTCAACCGAAAACACGGGTATTTGTGTAATTGCGGGTGCGCTCTTGTCGGGAGTTTTTAAGTCAGGGCCGATCGCACTTTCGGGAATAATCTCAGCGATTGGCCCAGTCGCCGGTTGTGCTTCTACCTTAGCCTGGCCCTGATTCGCAGGTGCTGGAACAGCATCAGCTTTCGGTTTGGGCGATCGAACAAACTTCGGTTTTTTGGCTGCGGGTTCAGGTTTCTTACCAAACAAACCGGATAAAGGCCCGCCCATCGCCCCGGCCAAATTCGCCGCCTGAGGAATCGGCGTTTGCTGAGCGATCGGCGTCACCTGCCGGCGCAAAGTCAGAGTTTCCCACGCAAACCAGCCTAGCAGAGCCACACCCGCCATTTGACCAAGCAGGAGAGCACCCGTAATTCGCCCCGCACAAGTCCATAAAATTAACGCATAAAAAAGTCCTACCCCGCTCCAGGTAAAATCACTTTTCCGGTGAACCTCTGGAAAAAAGAAGGCCGCCATGTAAATACTAAAGCTGCCCAGACCGACCGCCAACGCCAGAATGTATGCAAGCATCTTGTCGGTACCTCCGCTGTGTCAAATAACTTCTACGCGCTAATTCTACCTTTGTGAGACACTCAACGGCTTCTTTCTCAAGGACAATTCCCGATTTGGAAGGAAGTTCGGCAAAGAATTTTGTACCGGATGTAACGGATTTAAAGGATTTAACGGTAGAAGTCAGAGGAAAGAAGCAAAAAGGAAGAAAGAAGAAGTCCCAGGAAATATTCCCTCTCACCCCCTCTCCCTCTCTCCCTCTCTCCCCTTCTCCCCCTCTCTCCCCTTCTCCCCTCTCCTCGATCGTGATATCTATCACTTAAGTATGTTGGTACGATCGCACCTGCCGTAGACGATGTTTTGTATGTTGTAGGTGTAAAAGAAGTTATGCCTTAGGGCATATGTATTGGAGACAATGCCATGTGTGAAAAACTCTTTTTAGCAGCGAGCTTAACCTTATTAGTTCAAATCTTTGCCGGAGTCGGCACTTCCGCGAAATTACCGGTAAATTTCGTATGGCGATCGAGCGATCGTCCGACACAAATCCAGAAACTGCCCCTGGTTACAGTACCTGCGAGCTTCAAGTCAAACGTCGAATCCTAACGATCCGTGCCAGATAATACGTGCAAGTGGGATTTATCGCAAGGCAGAGCCTGTCTAATGTTTTTTTTCAAGCTGTTATCTTTTCTATTTGACCAAGATTTTCACAGGTGGTACCCGCCACGTGATTTATCCGTGGAATCAATCCCAAATCGAAAATCGAAAATCCTCTCTTCCCCCGAATTTATCCGTGGGGTAAATCTAAAATCTAAAATCTAAAATCTAAAATCGATTGACTCTTCACAACTGATCGCTTTGTAGTAAGAACTTCAGTCCTCATTAAGACCGGTTAACAATAACGGAAGTGCTTGCTACAAACCCTAAATGAATAATGAGTAGCAACTCCGATATTAATTGCCATACAATACTCAACAAATCTCAACATCAATTTGTGCAGTAAAAAGCTTCAAACCCAAAAAAATCTGTAATCCCGAGTAAAGCATCAAAATAGATCTACGATCGATCGCGCTTGGGTTAATTTTTTTTGCGATCGCACAACCAGAAAGCAATTGCACTATCTGTTTTGTACAGAGTTTTGCTTCCGGGACTATCAGATCTGAAGCGTATTGATATATAATCGCCAGATGAAGCTCAAAGCTGATAACCACATAGACTGTTAAATCAAGGAAAGTGAAAATGGGACTTAGCGATATTCTTTTGAATGAAAACAAGAGAGACACTATTGTTGATGACTGTGTAAAGTTGATAGACAAACAAGTTGCAGCAGCACCGGGATTGGGCGGCCTTGCTCTGAAAGCTGCCTACTCTACCGTTAAGGGGATACGGGCTGACTATTGCGCCCAAGTCGTCGATCAACTTTTGCCCGAAATCTCGATCGCACTCGATCCAATGTGGGCTGAAGCCGTAAACAATGGCAACCCAGTCGCATATCTGACTGAAAGAAAAGCTCAAGTAGCAGATCAATTGCTCCAAATCAGTGACAAAAAAGCCGAAAACAGCACCAGAGCAGTTGTCAAAGGCGCCTATGGCAAACTCCGCCCCTCCGCTAAGACTTACGTCGAAAACGGCATCCCAGATTTAGCCGAAATTATTAATAAACATACCGCGAGCTAATGTTGAATAGGTGGGGATTTCCCGCCAATTGAATACATCTACTCGTTACCAGCAATTCCTGGTAAAACAGCCGTAGGGTGCGTCGCTTGAGAAAAATCCATAAAAAAATATCGACAATCTCATAGCGACGCACCAAACAAACATGATCAGACAAAAACACTTATTTTGTAGCATTACTTTGAAAAACTGGTACAGCGGTTCTCAGAAAGATGAGGTACGTTGTTGGGCTTCAGCCCTCTTAGTTGATAGTTTAGTGGTTATATAAGCTGTCAATCATACCTCATTTTTTGAGAAAGGCTATATTACTTTATTAGATGCCTCAGTACAGAGATTTTCGATTCACAAAATCATCAAAACTGACGCACCATAGCATCTTAAATTGTATTATCCATTGCCAATTACCCATTGATTCGCAGCCAATATTTTCAGAATAGCCTCTCCGGTAATGCCCAACCCCAAAAACATTACCAACACCGCGCTAATTGCGGGCATAAATTTGACTGCTGCAATCTGTTTGGGTAGTTTATTAAAATGTTGTTTGGCGTAAACTAAGACTAAGCCGATCGCACTCAGCACCAAAGCCAATCCCAAACTAAAGGCCACCACCAGCGTCATCCCCAAACCAACATTTCCCAAAGCCGACGCGCTCAACAGCATCACCAATGCGGAAGGACAAGGCAACAATCCCCCGGAAATGCCCAACACTAACAAGCTTTTCCAAGTAATCGGAGAACCGTCCGATCCGGGTGGCAAATGTGAATGAAGACGGCCGTCTCCATGATGGTGGTAGTGCTGAGATATAGGTGGTTTGACAGGTTTAAATTCTCTTTCCCAAGTTCCCCTACTCAAAAGATTTACTGGTTCCTCAAGGTTCGTAGTAAGGACTTTAGTCCTTGGGTTTTTGTGGACTAAAGTCCTCACTACGAACCTGGTTTTTTCGATGAGGTGATTTAAGTCGATCTTGGTGCGGACTAAAGTCCTCACTACGAACCTGGTTTTGATTCTTTCTGAAAGTAATTTGATGCCGATGATTGCTACTAATAAGCCTGAGATTAAACTGAGCCAAGGATCGAGTTTTTCTGGCTCGATTAAGTTAGAAGCAAATAATGTAATTGCGCCGACAGAAAACACGCCAGCAGTGTGAGTAATTGTGGTTGTTGCTGCTAAAAATACAGCGTGTACTGGAGTAGCCCGCGAACCCACTAAATAAGCGCCGACTATTGTTTTCCCATGTCCGGGGGACATCGCGTGCACGCATCCCCAAGTAAATGCTCCGACTACTGCTAGCACCAAACTCCAACCTGACTCCCAGATTGATTCTTTTCCAGCTAACAAAAATTCTCGGTTTTGTGGCGTAAATACAATGCTTTTGACAGCACCAGCTTCGACAATTGTAGCTTGACAGCTAGCTGTCGGAACTCCGGGCAAAAACAAATTGTATTTAATCCGCAATTTGTTGTTTTTTGAAGTTACGTTAGATTCTGGCCAGGTGTAGTTTAAGATTAAGGTGCTATGGGTATTGGGCTGCTGGATTAAGCTGGCAGTTTTAGCTGCTATTTCTAGGGGTTTGACTGTAACCGATCCGGGAATTTTGCTACTGTTGGTGATGCTAATTTTTTGACCCAAAAACTTTTCTAGTTCTGTTTGATGATTTCTAACTTCTGCCAGTTGTAACTGTCCGTCTCCATTGTCGTCGGCGAATTTTGTTAAGCCTGTGGGAAAGGTTAATGTTATTTCGGTTTGTAAATCGTTTACGATGATTTCGGCTACTGATAAGTCTGACCAGTGCGAGTAAACTGGTTGGGTTGAGTTTGTACAAAATAGTAAGATTGTGAGCGAAAAAAGAATTAAATATTTTCGCGTTCTTTGCCAGTTTTTGTGCATGGTTGGTTCCGATTTTATGTGTTTGTGGCTAATTTCAAAATTCATAACTTCCCAAACCCAATGCTTGACGAGATCGACTATCAAAACTCGGATCGATTTCCTTTGCCTGTTGAAAATAAGCGCGAGATTCTGCATCTTTTCCTAAAGTCTTAGCGATCGCACCAGCCCGATAAAATATCCCTGCATCCCGAATTCCCGATCGCACAATGTCGGCCATCACCCGATCGGCTTTTTGCCATTCCCCAGCACTAGAAAGCGCCCAGGCGTAGATATCCAGCGTTACAGCATCCTTGCGAATTTTCACCTCATCCTGCATTAACAGCAGCGCTTCAGCGACATCCTGCGATCGCCCTTTTTCCAGCAACAAACTCGCCAAATCGCGCCGGTGCCCGAAACCGCCAGAAACCTGTTCCTGTCGCAGCCCAGCTTCTGCTTTGTCGCGCAATTTCGCCGAGGATCTCGCATCTCCCTGCAACTCCTTCACCCTCGCCATACCGCGATCCACCAGGCGATCGAACACCGTCGCAGCCCCGCCAGAATAGGCAGAAACCTTGCTGTAATTAGCCTCTGCTTCCCGATAATTTCCCTGGCGCGTCTCCAAATCCCCCAAATAAATCAGCGCTAGCGGGTATCGCGGAACCAACCGCAACGCTTCCAAAAATAGCGCTTTCGCCTGCACAAACTGCCCGCGACGGGCGTAAAATCGACCCAAGAGCGATCGAACTCGCGCCGATCCAGCAATCTCTCCCGGTTCCTCCGCAGCCATTGCTTGCCGGTAATCCTGCAAAACCTCCGCATCTCGCCCCTGCGCCTCTCTCACTAATGCTCTTAATGTGAGAGAGCCTAAGTTAGGAATACGATTAACTAAGGCTTCCGCGGCTATACTTGCATCACTGATTTTTCCCGTAGCTAAGTGAGATGTGATGGAAAGGGCGATCGCATCTTCATTGTCAAAACCCACCTGTTTAGCCAAGCGCAAAGCAGTAGCAAAATCGTGTCTAGCCTCAGCAATTCGAGCTAAAACTAGCAGCGCGCCTTTGTTGTCAAAAGGCAAAAGGGCGATCGATCTTTCGGCCGCTTGTTCGGCCAATAAAAACCAACCACCCTCCCCAGTTACGCGAGCCATTTTCAAATAAGCACTCGCCAAAGCAGCCCGATTCAAACCGCTTTTTGAATCAACAGCCAATCGCTGCTGGTAAAAAGCAATTTCCTGCTGAATAGCTTCCTTTTGATTCGGATTGTTCCTCAAAGTTTCCGAAAACTGATAGCGGTAATTAGCATCGAGATTTGCCGTACTTTTATTAGCAATTTTTTCTGAGATGTCACGCAGATTAGGTAGCAAATTAACTGCGACAATGCCCACTATCGGCAGTCCGATGAGAAGCAACCACCAGAAAAGCTCAGATTTAGGTTTTTGTGATTTATTCGCTGTCATATTGTAGGGTGCGTCATTGTTCGATTTAGCACGAAAAACTACGATTTTATTTGATGACGCACCTGACGAATTGTGCGACTTGCGTCCAAATATCGGCTCGCGCTTGAGCCAAGGTACGTAGTTGCGCTTCAGCGCTCTTGATAAATATTAGGAAAGAGCGCTGAAGCGCAACTACATACCTATGACTATTAACTAATTCGGCAAAGCCAAATAAGGAAAATTCGGTTCTAACGGTTTGTGTCCCTGAGCCGGATTTCCAGGAGTTCCGTTATAAGAAACGTTATCGCCAACCGGAGAACCCACCAAAGCTCCCAAAGTGATATCAACAACATCGTCCAAAAGCAAACGACCTCCGATCAAACTTCCTTGAGAATTTGCCGCGCTACCGTAGCCGCTTGGCCTTGTGGTATCGATCCGCAGGACATCCGGTAAGAAAGCTTTGGCGATCGCATTTGCATCAACATTATCCTTACCGTCCAAAAGATCCACAGCATTGAGAGTAGCAACAGCTTCCTGGCGCACCGGAGCAGCAGCAGCACTCAAATCCAATCTCGGAGAAATAGTATTAAATGCCTCCATCAACTGGGGAGTAAGTACCAAACCCTCATTAATTGCAGGTCTCGCCAAACGCTCGAATTGTTTGAAACCACCAACTCCATCCCTCACAGAAATAGTTGACCAAACATCAAAAGTATTCGCGCCTGTTCCTGCTTGCAGAAATGCTTTTGGAACGCGCACCGTAATGGTATTAACGTTGTAACCCTTAGCAAAATCCAGCGCTTTACCCGGTTCCTTGAAACCGACTTTCGGCCCCGTTCCCAAAGCCCCAGCCCGGACTCTAAAAAATTGTTCCACATCAAAGAAAAACGGATCTTCCCGCAAACCTGCAAATACAGTTAAGTTAGAACCGCCCACAGGTACTTTATTCAAAACAGCATTAGAATTCAGCGGAGTTGTGGCAATTAAACCGCCATTAACAGTTGTCTTAGTAGTGGTCTGGGAGCCTCCGCGCACAACAGTGATCGCTACCGCTTGCATACCTTGATTGTTAGGCGGACTGAAGGCAAACCGCAAGATAATATCGGCGCGTCCGGTCGGTGTAGAATTTACATCACCTACCTGCGTGATGTGAAATTGGTAAAGGGCTGTGGTGCTGAAATAATATTGATAGCGGGCTACAGACCGAGGATTTGAATTCATTGTAAATACTAAATCCCCGTCCGCAGCGCCGGAGTTTTGATCTTTTTCGCGATAGACGTATAAGTCAGTTAAATTGACAGCGCGACCTTTGATATCGACTTCGCCGTCGTCATGGTCGGAAGCGGCAATTATCCCGGGAGTTAATACAACAATTAAAGCTGCTTCAATCGCTAATATGATTCGGCGAATTTTCTTGGTGAGTTTCACAGTTAGCACCTATCTTTTACTGAGATTTTTACAAAAATTAATGGCAAATAACCCACCTTCGCGGGTTTTACTTTGGTCGCCACAGGTTCAACTTGTTAACCTGTCGGGCTTTTGGGAGGTTGCTGAGCCTTCTCGTAATTGGTATACGAAGTTTTGGCTATTTTGGATCTCTGCTGCAAGATTAGGTATGAAAAACTATGCAGAAGTGATAAACTGCAATATAAATCGGATAGATTACAATTCAAAGCATCACAGAATTAACCCGCAAATGCATACTTATGATTGCATCCCCAATTGACTTACAATTATGTTCTATAGTGATATACGCCGAATATTTAATTTTGGATCTGTGCACTCAAAACAAAATTTTTCAGGTACACTGAGATGACAGGGGAAAAGTCAAGCGATGAATCGCTGCTGTTAGTGCAGATTGCCCAGAAAGACCAAGTAGCATTAGCTAAACTGTACGATCGCTACGGTCGTGCAAGTTTCGGTCTCGCTTACAAAATTCTGGGTTCGGTAGAAGAAGCTGAGGAAGTTGTGCTCGATGTTTTTTCCCAAATTTGGCAAAAAGCAGCAACTTACGATCCTAGTCGCTCTCGTGCGGATACTTGGTTGTTTATGCTTACCCGCAGTCGTTCCCTCGATCGCCTCCGAGTGTTGCAGCGAACAGTCCGCGCGGCAGACGCTTGTCTGGAAGATGCTAAAATTCCGTCTTCGCGTATTGCAGAACCGATGGAAGATGCAATGATCGAAGAACGCAGCGCCCAAGTCAAAGCAGCCCTAGAAAAACTGCCAGCAGAACAGCGAATTGCGATCGAACTAGCCTATTACGAAGGATTGACTTGTGTGGCAATCGCCTCTAAACTCGGTATCCCGACAGGTACTGTTAAAACTAGAATTCGGTTGGGAATTTCTAAGTTGCGCCAAACTTTGAGCGAAGAGTTTTAGATTGTCAAAAAAAACAAAATTTAAATTGTTTAATATCAATCTAAACCTATGGCATCTCCAATCTTCCATCTTTAGTGCAATGGCAAAAACAAATCTAAAATCTAAAATCTAAAATCTAAAATTGATAATGCCGGAGAACAGATGGAAATGATGCCAGACGAGGAGTTTAATATGCTTGCAGCGCTTCAAGCTCTCGATACCATGGATGAGTCAGAACGCAGCGCACTTGCCGAGAAATTGCAAGCATCCCCAGAACTTCAAAGTGAATTAGCGGCCTTTGAAACAGCAATTTCTGCGATCGCCTATACAGCCCCTGCCGTTCCTGTCGCGCCCGATCTCAAAAACCGTTTGTTCCAGCGCCTAGCGGAATTGCCAATGGTTACGCCACCAGCCGAGAACAATCCGCCATCTTTAATTGTGCGATCGCAGAATGTCAAATGGAGACCTTACTCAGTTCCGGGAATCTCGATCGGCAAGCTTTATCTTGACAAAAAAAAGCGCGAAATTACTTGTTTGATGAGGCTGGAACCGGGAGTAACTTTTCCCCTGCACCGACACGCGGATTCGGAGGAAGTATTTGTATTAGAAGGAGACTTAACTGTAGAAGGGGAAGTTTGCTATCAAGGCGATTATATTCGATCGGTTCCCGGTTCCATTCATTCACCAGTTACAGAAGGGGGATGTTTGCTGTTAATCAAATCTTCTACAAATAACGAAAGGCTCGTTTGAATCCATACCTAAATCTATTCTGGGACGGGCATCTTAATAGGAAAAATTGGATTAATATCAAATCCGATTTGATCATCCTGCATTCATCTCTATCTTATCTCTCTGTGCTCTCTGCGATCTCTGCGGTTAAATAATTCCGATACAACCGGAAACGATATAAAGCCGGAACTCCAGGACAAATTAAAAGAAGACGATTAATTAGTCCAATCCTCGGACTTCCTGGTAGAGGTCACTGTCAACTAAGAGGGCGGGCACTCTTGGCACCGCCCCTACAAACTGTCAACTGTCAACTATCAAAGGATAATGCCATGCTAAATTACTGGCGTTTAACTGCTGTGATATCCGCCGTTATTGTACAATTTGTCGCGGTCAAAAGTGCGATCGCCCAAGAACGCGAAGGCTGTTTTCTGGTAAACTCAGCGGGAGAAGTAATTAACTTAAACCAGTTGTGCGCGCCCCAAGAATCGGGAATAAAGCTAACAGGAGACGACGGGAAATTTATCGAAGACTACAAACGCTTAGCAAAAAGCTATTCTCCAGACGCCACAAACGCTTTACTGCAAGGAATTCAAAGTAGCCCCAGTCAAAAAATTGCTGCCGCTAAAAGGATCTGTGTCCAAGCGAAAGCGGGACTTTCTCTGCCGGAAGTTAAATTAAGGGCGATCGGACAAGCTGGTAGTATCGAAAATCCCACGGCTAAAGAAAGTTTTCTTGCCGATGCCGATATTATCACAACTCTTGCAGGCAATCATTATTGTCCAGAATTAGCCAGCAAGTAAGATTGTAAAATATTTAGAGACGCGGCAATCCCGCGTCTCTATTTGCAGTTAAAATATGATTAATATTCCTCTTGTCGCGCCACGACTCAGGAAATTACCCCGCATGAGATGAAACATTTAAAATCAAGTTCCGCTGATTTGCGGGATTTATTCAAAGACAGTATCACCGTTAAATACCTGGCGGAACCGCTAAAATCTGTGCCGGCGGGCGAAGATGCTGCTAAATTGCGATCGTGGATGGAGGCGCGCGATTTTGATGTGCTCGGGATCGAGGAAAACGGTACGGTTTGCGGCTATATAGAACGATCGCACTTAATGACAGGTAAGTGTAGCGACTACCAGCAAATCTTCCATCCGTCACAGTTAATCGCCGCCTCGACTCCATTGATGGAATTGTTACCGCTGTTGCGAGAAAAACCGAGATTGTTTGTCTTGGAAAGCAACCGCATCAACGGGATTGTCACCTGCGGCGATTTGCAAAAAGCGCCGGTACGGATGCTGCTGTTTGGATTGGTGACGCTGCTGGAAATGAATTTATTGCGGATTGTGCGGATCTATTTTCCCCAAGATTCGTGGCAGAAGTTGCTGAAGGGCGATCGCATTGTAGCAGCAAAACACATGTGGGAATTGGGGCGATCGCGAAATGAGGCCATAGACTTGATCGATTACCTGCAATTCTGCGACAAGCGAGATTTAATCCTGACGAATGCCGAAATAGTCGATCGGCTGGGGCTCAAATCCAAACGTTACGGGGAGCGTTTTTTAAAGTCAGCAGAAGCATTGAGAAACAAATTAGCACACGCCCAAGACTTAATCAACGGTTCTTCGTGGCCGGAAGTAATTCTTCTCGCCCAGGAAATAGAAGCACTTTTGCAGCGGTGTGAAGAAATTGAAATTTCTCTATGAAAGAGCGCTGAAGCGCAACAACAAAGGTACGTAGTTGCGCTTCAGCGCTCTTTGCTTATATCTATGAAAAAGCGCTGAAGCGCAACAACAAAGGTACGTAGTTGCGCTTCAGCGCTCTTTGCTTATATCTATGAAAAAGCGCTGAAGCGCAACAACATACAAAGGTTCGATCTAGTTGGTAATTTTCAACTTCCTATTAGTATACTGAGGAACCCACCCTTGAGCAGTGGTGTAATACTGCACAGCTTTCAAGTACAGCAACGGAGTAAGATAAAACCAATGTTCTGTATTAGGAGGCACTTTAATATATTCTTCAGCTTGCAACATTAATTGTACCTGAGAGCCGTTAGGATAGACAAACCCAAAAACACATTCCCCAGCTAAAACATGCAGAACTTCGGCATCTGCGTGAGTGTGAGTGCGATCGCTTTGAGTCATCAGCGGGTAAATCTGTGGCGAACCCGGATGCAGCACTTTTAAGTCGCACCACTGACAGCCGCTGGCGCGCTTGAAGTATTCAAACTCGGTTTTAAATGCTGCGAGAATGTGCTGTTTTTCTGTGACATTGAGAATGTCTTGCAGTAGAATTTTTTTAACCGCAGGATTTTCCTGATTTGGCAGGCGATCGAGCTCAATATTTAAAACAGCCAGTTGGCTGGCGATCGCCTCGATATCGGTATATGTCCTACCGTTTTCTAGTTGCAGAACAGCCATATTACATCACCTATTAATTTCGCTTAGAAGAGAATTTAGTTGCCAGTTTCTATATACTGTTGTTACAGACTAAATTCCTGCTTGTTTTCCATAATAGCCGATCGCTAAAGTTAGATGTTTTTCGTTATATTTTATTAAACATTTACCATACTTTAATTGTCAAATTTTAACTTTTATTTAATAACCTTGAGAGTAGAGAGTTGGGTGCTTGTGGCGCACCTTACAAAACTCAAAACTTTTAAACGAGCATTCCCGCAATACAAGCAGTCATGAAACAAGCCACAGAACCAGCAATCATCGCCCTCACGCCCAACCGAGCCAAATCGCCTTTGCGGGATGGCGCCATCCCACCAATCCCCCCAATTTGAATCCCGATGGAACCAATATTAGAAAAGCCGCACAAAGCATAAGTCGCAATAATTACCGATCGTTCCGAAATCGCCTGTTGCTTCACCAATTCCATCAAATCCAAATAAGCAATAAACTCATTTAAAATCGTCTTCTTCCCCAAAATAACTCCTATTTTTCCACAATCCGCCCAAGGCACGCCCATCAGCCAAGCCACGGGAGCCATCAAATAAGAAAAAATCCATTCCAGCGACAACTGAGGCAAACTAATCAGCCCGCCAAACCAACCCAAAAGTGCATTAAAAAATGCTAACAAACCCAAAAAAGCTATCAGCATTGCCGCCACATTTGCGGCTAACTTCAAACCGTCGCTAGCACCAGAAGCCGCCGCATCCACGGCATTAGCATAAACCTGTTCCACCTTAATTTCTACCTCGCCAGCAGTCAGGGACTTTTCAGTTTCTGGGTACAGCAATTTAGAAATAGCCAAAGCAGCCGGTGCCGACATCACCGACGCAGCAATTAAATGTTGAGGAGACACACCAAAAGAAATATAAGCCGCCATGACTCCGCCAGCAATTGTCGCAAAACCCCCCGTCATCACAGCGTGCAGTTCCGAGAGAGTCATCGTCGCTACATAGGGTTTAATTAATAGTGGCGCTTCTGTTTGTCCGACAAAAATATTGGCAGCACAGGAAAGAGTTTCTGCACCGGAAGTTTTCATGGTTTTAATCATGCACCAAGCAACTGCCTGCACCACCCGCTGCAAAATCCCGTAGTGATAAAGTAGGGTGATAAACGAAGAGAAAAAGATAATAGTGGGCAGCACTTTAAAAGCGATATAGTGGTCGGTAAATTTATCACCAAATACAAACTTTGCCCCAGCATCAGAAAAATTCAGAAATTGAGTGACTAAATCTCCCAAAAATTTAAATGCCGCCAAACCCGGAGCAGTTTTGAGAATCAAAATTGCAAAAATTAGCTGCAAAGCAATTCCCCACAGTACGGGCGGCCACTTAACAGCCCGTCGATCGACTGAAAAGGCGTAGCACAAACCGACAAAAACCCCTAACCCCAACACAGAAATAAGTCTTTCCATTTCAGTCACATTCCCTTATACTTAAAGATTAAAGCTCAAAATTACGGCGCAGCCTAAATTGCTGCTACTTTTATGCCTCTACCTATAGTTGCTATTATTGGACGCCCCAATGTAGGCAAATCGACGATCGTCAACCGTTTAGCCAACAGCCAAGACGCGATCGTCCACGACGAACCGGGAATTACGCGCGATCGCACGTACAGACCAGCATACTGGGGCGATCGCGAATATCAAGTCGTAGACACCGGCGGGCTAGTATTCGATGACGAGACCGAATTTCTGCCATTAATCCGCGAACAAGCAATGGCGGCGCTTGCAGAAGCCAGTGCGGCCATTTTTGTAGTAGACGGAAAAACCGGACTCACCGGCGGCGACGAATCCATCGCCTCTTGGCTGCGAGTGCAAAAAGTCCCCGTCATTCTCGCCGTCAACAAGTGCGAATCGGAAAATACCGGACTCACCCAAGCAGCAGACTTTTGGACATTGGGACTGGGAGAACCTTACCCCATTTCCGGGATTCACGGTAACGGTACCGGTGAATTGCTAGACCAATTAATGACTTACCTTCCCACAGAAGTAGAGCCAGAAGTAGATGAAATCAAAGTAGCAATTATCGGTCGTCCCAACGTCGGCAAATCGAGTTTGCTAAACGCATTTCTCGGAGAAAACCGCGCCATCGTCAGCCCAATTTCTGGCACAACCCGCGACGCAATTGACACCATAGTAGAACGCAACGGTCAAACCTACCGCCTGATCGACACAGCCGGAATTCGTAAAAAGAAAAACGTCGAATACGGCGCCGAATTTTTCGGAATCAACCGCGCTTTCAAAGCCATCCGCCGGGCAGATGTCATACTGCTAGTAATAGATGCAATTGACGGCGTTACCGACCAAGATCAAAAATTAGCCGATCGCATCAGCCAAGAAGGTCGAGCCTGCATCATCGTCATCAACAAATGGGATGCCATAGAAAAGGACAACGACACCATCTACGAGTACGAAAAAACAGCAAGAACTAAACTGTATTTCCTCGACTGGGCAGAAATGATCTTTGTCAGCGCCATGAGCGGACAGCGAGTTGAAAAAGTGATTGAATTAGTAGACAAAGCCTCCGACGAACACAAGCGTCGCGTTGCTACCGCCGTCATCAACGAAGTCATAGAAGAAGCCACAACCTGGCACTCAGCACCAGTTACCCGCCAAGGAAAACAAGGCAAAATCTATTACGGTACTCAAGTGCGATCGCAACCACCGACAATCGCGCTATTCGTCAACGATCCCAAACGATTCACCGAAAACTACCGCCGCTACATGGAAAGCCAATTCCGCAAACACCTCGGCTTTACAGGTACACCAATGCGGCTGCTGTGGAGAGGCAAAAAAGTTCGCGCCAGCGAAGTCAGCACCACAAACAGAGCACTGCGCGTGAAGTAATTCCAGACTTGAGATTAAAGAAAAAACGCAGTTTAATGATATAAGCAAATTGCGTTTTTTTCTTTTCTCTTCCTTCGTTCTCTTCCTTCGCGTCCTTAGCGTCTTCGCGGTTCAATAAATTGATATTCTTAAAAATCTAAAATCTAAAATCTACAACATGGATTTACTGCGATCGCTTCCTATTGGACTTTATCTAGAACAACCCGTAACTTGGCTGCACCGGCTAGACTCCCGCGTCAAACTAGCCTGGTTGATGACATTTCTAATTGCGCCCATACTCGCCAATCCAGTTTGGCGGTTGATGCTAGTAGTAATGTTAATCGTACTGACACTAAGCGCAGCCATTCCCTTCCGTGTCTGGAAACAGCAAATGGGACTGCTGCTGCTATTCTGCCTTTTAGTATTTTGCCTCAGCGCGATCGCCCCCGACGCACTTCCCTCAGAACATCAGCCCCGCATCCCCGCCGACGAATTAACCTTTTCCCAACAACCCGCAACCCTTCCACCCGCTCAGAATCCCAAACCCTGGTACAAACCTTTTAACTTAGGCTCAAACTCTCCAACCCAAAATCCTCAAGTTCAAACCCAAAATAAACTCCCCCAACCCACAAACTACAGTTACGTTTTATTCAAACAAGGCCCCGTTAAAATCACCCGCAAATCCTTAGATTTAGCTATCAACGTCAGCACCCTATTTTTCACAGTAATTTACAGCACCAACCTCTATCTCCTCACCACAGCCAGCGAAGAAATCACCGCCGCCATCGAAAACTTAATGCAGCCGCTGCGCCGCTTGCGCTGGCCTGTCACCGAAATTGCCCTAACATTAACGTTATCTTTGCGGTTTATTCCCCTAGTATTGGAAGAAATACAAAATTTAGTGCGATCGGTCAGCACTAGAGCGATAAACTGGAAAAAACTCGGATTTCGCCGTGCCTCTCAAGTTTGGTTGACGATCGCCGAGAGGCTGTTAGAAAACTTGCTGTTGCGAGCCGAACAAATAGCTAGCGCGATGAAAGTTCGCGGCTTCACCAGTCCCGATCGACACCGCGTAGAATGGCACCAGTTACATTTAAAAATCCGAGACTGGATCGCCCTCGGCTGCTTGCTCGCCCTCTGGAGCGCCCGCTTGGTTTGGGGTTGGGACAGTTGAGAATTGGGAATTGGGAATTGGGAATTGGGAATTGGGAATTGGGAATTGGGAATTGGGAATTGGGAATCAATGATTCCACAGTGCTGCTAAAGTAATGGATGCAAATATTTAGAGATCCAAGACCTTGAACATCTATCTTGGGACAGATATAGTATATGTTCCGCGCATTCAAGCTGTATTAGACCGGTTTGGCGATCGCTTCCTGGAAAAAGTTTACACCCCGGCCGAACAAAGAGACTGCGGACAACTAAATTCTCAAGACAGCAGCATTAAAGGTAAAATGAACCGAGTTTCCTGCAACCAACTAGCGGGGCGATGGGCAGCAAAGGAAGCTGTTGTCAAAGCTCTAGGCACGGGATGGCGGGGAATACGGTATGCTGATGTCGAAATTCAGCGCTCCGAAAACGGTGCTCCTAACGTGCAACTGCACGGAACCGCCGCAGCACAAGCCTCTGTTTGGGGAAATTGTCAGTGGCAGTTGAGCCTCAGTCACGATGGAGACTATAGCATGGCTACCGCGATCGCCCTTTGCACCCCGCGATCGAGCGAAACTCAAATCTAAAATCTAAATCTTTAATCTAATATCGATCGATTGTGAGAGTGAATGACTACCGAAACCTACCTGAATCATCCAAACTTTGGCCTCCTCTTCAGGGTATCCCAGGTTGAAGACAGCCAAGAATTATTTACCACCCTATACGCCCAGCGCCTATTTTTCTTAGTAACCAACGGCCCTGGCGGCCTCAGATTCGATCCTATCAGTCGCTCCGACGCTCGCCTCATGGTCGAAATTCGCCTGCGAACCCTCCGTCGCAGCGGTCAATATCAGGAGTACGACCAATTGCAGGTCATTCACCAGCGCACCTTTCAATAGCCAAAATCGGTAATTGGCAATCGGTAATTGGTAATCGGTAATTGGTAATCGGTAATCGGTAATCGGTAATTGGTAATTGGTAACTTGGTAATTGATATCTGTCTTAATTGTCCTGCCCTACTGTCAAGAGCGTTGAGTACCCATGACCATTGCCTCTCGAATTAACAGCATTCGCCAACACTTGCCAGAATCAGTGCGGTTAATTGCCGTTACCAAACAGGTACCGACTGATGCTATCCGCCAAGCCTACGACGCGGGCATCCGAGATTTTGGCGAGAGCAAGGTTCAAGAGACTGCCGAAAAACAAAGCCAACTGCAAGATTTGCCGGATATCAACTGGCACTTGATCGGCCACTTGCAAGCCAACAAAGCAGCAAAGGCCCTAGAGCATTTCCAGTGGATTCACTCTATCGACAACTTAAAACTGGCTCAGAGGCTTTCGCGCATAGCTGGCGAAATGTCCTGCTCCCCGCAAGTCTGCCTGCAAGTGAAAATATTGCCAGATCCCGACAAATACGGGTGGAGCGTCCCCGAACTTCTTGCCGACCTCTGTGAACTCAATAAATGTCAGCATATCAAAATTCAAGGTTTGATGACAATACCTCCGGTGGGATTAGATGACTCGCAAATCCTAGAATTGTTTAACAGCACCCGCGAACTTGCTGACAAAATCCAGCAGCAAAATTTGCCAAACATTCAAATGCAGCAGCTCTCCATGGGGATGTCGGGAGATTATCATTTGGCAATTCAAGCAGGTGCTACTATGGTACGGCTAGGACAAACCTTATTTGGCTCTAGGAGGGGATAAATTGTTCAAATCTTCTGATAAGCACAACTTAGGTTAAATATAGAGGTTAACTTACAGGGCGAAATAGTTACCTAAACTTAATCAAAGCTTACTGGAAAAGATAAGTCTAGAATTGATATATAGCGGTTCTCAGAAAGATGAGGTACGTTGTTGGGCTTGGGCCCTCTTGGTTTCAGTGGTTATATAACCTGTCAGTCATACCTCACCTTTTTGAGAAGCGACCGCTAGAATTGTTTTTTGGATTAGGATGGGCTACATCCGAATTTACGCCTGTGGACAAGTTGCGAGCCGACTCCCTTGGGTGAAGCAGGAAGCAAACCCTTCAAGAGCAATCTTGATTGAATAGTGAGACTTGAGAAAGTTTAGCTAAGTTTTGTGTAGCAGTAGTTAACGACCCGCGGCTAACCCGCAACGCGAGTATAGTCGGGGCAGCACAGTCGTGAAGGAGCTTAAATGGTGAACATTTTTTCTAAGCTACGAGATTTTGTAGGCTTCAACAATGAGCCTGAATACGATTACGAGTACGACGAAACCGAAAGCGAGCGCTTTGCGAACGCCTACCAACAGCCTGAACCAAACTCCGCCACTTCCACTTCTGCTGCTGCTGTCGCCGCAGCAGAAGAAGAACGCCGCCAAAATCGCAGAATGCGGGAGCGGTCAGTAGTAGGATCGACAGGTACAGATGTTGTTGCACCAACCGGGGGAGTAGGATCAGTAATGAATAACGTGATTGGAATGCCTGGATCTATGAACGGGATTTCGGAAGTAGTAGTAATGGAGCCGCGCACTTTTGAAGAGATGCCGGCAGCAATTCGAGCTCTTAAAGAACGCAAATCTGTTGTTTTGAACCTAACGGTGATGGATCCAGACCAAGCGCAAAGAGCTGTGGACTTTGTGGCGGGCGGTACTTATGCCCTTGACGGTCATCAAGAGCGTATTGGCGAAAGCATTTTCTTGTTTACGCCTAGCTGCGTGCAAGTAAGAACTCAGTCTGGTGTGGTTCACGAAGTGCCCCCAGCTCAAGGCCGCCCGCGCCCTGCTGCGGCTGCTCCCGCACCGACAGTCTGGCCGGCTGAACAAGCTCAAATGGCTCAGTAGTCAGTTGACAGTTGACAGTTGACAGTTGATTCCGAAAGCTGTTGGCTGTTGACAGTTGACTCCAAAAGTTGTTGACAGAAATTCATTCAAAAAACCAGTATAGTAAGGTGCGTCGCTACCAGATGAGAAATGGAAGTTTTAGATAGTCGAAAGTGACGCATCCTACAAACAACGCACTGTTAACTAATAACTAATAACTAATAACCAATAACTAATAACTAATAACTAATAACCAATAACCAATAACCAATAACTAATAACTAATAACTAATAACCAATAACCAATAACCAATAACCAATAACCAATAACCAATAACTATGATAAAATTTGGTACGATCGGCGGCGGAGTAATGGGAGAAGCTCTCTTATCCCGCTTAATAGCACAAAAAGTTTATTTACCATCAGAAATATTGGTGAGCGATCCGCAACCGCAACGGCGCGAATTTTTGACGGCAACCTACGGAATTGGAACAACAGCCAGCAATCTAGAAGTTGCTACCGCTACAGAAGTGCTGTTTTTGGCGATTAAACCGCAAATTTTTGAGAAAGTAGCTTTGGAATTGGCCGTGGGGATCGATCGCCAACAAGCAAATAATGGAGAAACAGCTAATTCTCAGCCAGAAGCTGCGATCGTGTCGATTTTGGCAGGAGTTCCCCTGAGCAAGCTCGAAGCAGCGTTTCCGGGGCGAGTAGTGCTGCGGGTGATGCCAAATACTCCGGCAACGGTAGGCGCGGGAATGAGTGCGATCGCCCCAGGAAAACTTGTGCAACCAGCCGATTTAGAATTGGTAAAGCGGATCTTTGAGGCTGTGGGAGAAGTGGTCGAAGTGCCCGAAAGTATGCTGGATGCGGTGACAGGGCTTTCGGGTTCCGGCCCTGGTTATGTGGCGATTTTTATCGAAGCCTTGACAGATGGCGGAGTTTGTGCTGGACTGCCGCGGGCGATCGCCTCCCAATTAGCCATCCAAACAGTATTCGGTACAGCGAAGCTATTGCAAGAAACGGGGATGCACCCAGCAGAATTGAAAGATCGGGTGACAAGTCCCGGCGGCACAACTATTGCCGGAATTGCTAAATTAGAGAGCAGTGGCTTTCGTTCTGCCGCGATCGAAGCAGTGAAAGCAGCTTGTTTGCGCTCTCAAGAATTAGGGAAATAGGTGTTAATGCCATGATGACTTTAAAATTAGATTTAAGTCCGTGGATCGAGTTAACAGACGATCAGTTTTACGAACTGTGCCAACATCACCGCGATTATAAATTTGAACGAAATGCCAAAGGAGAACTGCTGATGGTTCCACCGACGGGAGGAGAAACGGGAAATCGCAATATGGATTTATCCTATCAACTGCAATCCTGGAGTCGCCGAAATCCAAATTTAGGAATTGCTTTTGATTCTTCTACTTGCTTTAAACTGCCAAATGGTGGTAATCGCTCTCCCGATGCTTCTTGGGTAAAACGCGAAAGGTGGGAAGCTTTAACTGCTGAGGAAAGAAGAAAATTTCCCCCACTGTGTCCTGATTTTGTTGTGGAATTGCGCTCTCCTACTGATTCTATCAAAGAAACGCGAGAAAAAATGCAGGAATATCGGGAAAATGGCGCTTGTTTGGGGTGGTTGATTGACCCGCAAACCCGGAGTGTGGAGATTTATAGGAGCGATCGAGAAATAGAAATATTGCAGTCTCCTGTTACGCTCTCAGGGGAAGATATTTTGCCCGGATTTGTGCTGGAATTACGGTCTGTTATGGGGACTAATTGATATCTAATCCGCTAACTAGGGAATTATACCACAGTGCGATTCTCCTCGCTCGCGAGGATGACAGCCGCGAGATATAGCCTTTCTAAGTAACAGTGCGGTGCTCATAGGGTATGGGCATTGACCAAATAGGGCGAAGCGGAGGGATTGGGCGAAGCGAAGCGGAGGGATTGGGCATACCTCATTTATTTGAGAAAGGCTATATTAAGCTCACACTGCATTCGGAATGATATTATTCCTATGACAGCAGAAACGATATAAAAAGCGATCGCACTCTGGTCTAATTACTCGCTAGCTGCTGTTTCCAATTTCTGTCCAATTTTCGGTTCAGTACCGTTCAACAGACGCTGAATATTGCTGCGGTGCCGCACGATTACAAATACGCCGCCCGCCAGTCCAAACAATACATAAGCTAGCGGCTGATTTAACACAAACATCAATCCAGCTACGCTAATTGATCCGACAATCGAACTCAAAGAAACAATTCGCGACACCGCAAAAACTATTCCAAAAATTCCGAAAGTTCCCAACCCAACTGGCCAGTACAAACCGAGCAAAACTCCCAAACTCGTCGCCACAGATTTGCCGCCGGTAAATCCCAGCCAGATTGATTTGCTGTGGCCCAAAACTGCAAATAAACCCGCTAAAGTTGCCATCCAAGGAATGACTGTTGCTGTATTTTCTAAATGGGCGCCGATCGCGAGCTGACTGGTAAACTCTAGAGAGTAGATGTAGCGGATCAGAGCGATCGCACTTACGCCCTTCAACACATCAACCAGCAACACCGCCAACCCCGGCCCCTTCCCCAAAGTCCTGAGTACATTAGTCGCCCCCGTCGAACCAGAACCTACTTCCCGAATATCAATCCCCAGCATCCATTTACCCAAAGCGTACCCAGTTGGAATCGAACCCAGCAAGTAAGCTGCGATTAACAATGCTGCATTTAAACTCAACCACACACCCATAATAAATTCCCTCTTTCATTACTTTTGAGGACTAAAGTCCTCACTACAAACTTAACGATTATTCTTTAATCTCCCGCCCTCTGACATCTCCCTAAATTAATTTTTAGTTATTGGATAGCAAGAAATTAAAACTAATTTCTGAAGATGTCTTTTCTTCCTTCTTCCTTCTTCCTTCTTCCTTCTTCCTTCTTTAAAAATCCTTAGAAGTCGTTAAAGTTTGCGGATCGGAAGCAAAGGCCAACCACAGCGGAAATTGCAGCATCGACAAACTGATTAAATCTTCTGTTTCGTCTATCACAATTAAAGGCAACTTACCATCTCTCACGAGTCGATCGGCTTTTTGGGCCAAAGCCTCCGCAGACTCAAACATAATAATGCCACCTTCCGGGCCAAAATCGGTGCGAGTAATCCCCAAACAATCCTGCAAACCCCGGCGCCACTCACCCAAACGTTCGGGACTGTTCGCGAGCACCAATGTCCGCACCCGTGGGCCGTAGACGCTTCTGAGTACAGAAATAATCGTCGAACTAATCAAGATATTTTGCAACCGCGAACCCATTGTTCGCAATGCACCCCTTCCTCCTTGGGTGAAAAACCAGTTAGAAACTCGTTCGGCGTGGATGGGCTCAAAAGTGCGCCGGAGTTGCCAAGGCGGGCCGTAATAGTCGGGGAGAGTGCGATATTGGTCTAGGGTGCGGCGAATTTGTTTGGCTTGTTCTTGAAATCCTTGTTCAGCAAATCTGGGATTTACGGGGGAAGAGGATTGAGACTCCTCAACAGAGATTTGCTTGGAAGTTTCTTGCACCGGCGGCGTCATATCTAAGAGTTCGGCGGTAGCTGCTAAATCCTGCAAACTGCCGACTAGATAGTCTTTGAAACCTTGAACTCTGATTGCTAAATCTTGGGAAACTCCGGCGAAAGTAGTTCGCATTTCCTTTTGAATTCGATCGCGCCTGCGTTCGAGTTTTTCTACTTCAATTTGCAGCGCTTGTTTGCGATGATCTAGCTGTATCAAGCCGTCTTGTACCAAACGCCCGATCGATGCTTGAGCCTCGCCCAATGCTTCTAACGCCTTAGCTTTGTCAGCTTCCAAGGTGGCAATTCTGGCGGTCAAATCTTGTTCTTGCTGTTGCAATGCTTTGACTCTATTTGCCAAACTTTCGGTAACATTTTCTGGTACGGGCGTTACCGTTTCTGCGGTTGCTGTTGGCTGGGAGTCTGTTTCGGGTTCGATTCGATCGATCGCACTTTCAGATTCGCTATCCTCAGTTTCTGGCGAACTTTGGGCAATCGCGCCCGCTTCGTCCACCACAGGGGTGATTTGGGGGTTTTCCTCGTCCCAGGGGTCTATTTCGGGAGGAATTTGCGATGTGAGATCGTTTTGGGCGATCGACAATTTCCGTATTTGAGATGGCAATTGGTTTTCCGTCTCATTCACGGGCAAATTTGGTTCGCCATCAGCGGCTGGTTGCGATTGCGGTTTTTGGGTGGGAGATTCGTCTGAATTCATAGGAAATTTGTTCGGCGTGGGGCACAGAAGAAGTTAAAAATTTAAAATTAACAACTTGTTTAGTCTTGACGGGGACAGCGCTGTTCTAAGCAGGTCTGTAGCATTTTACGATCGAACAGAACCGGCAGAAAGTGAATGCTGTTAATTTCTTTGAAATAGAACAAAATCGGCACAGCAGGCCAAAATATCCGCCAATTTTGCCATTGTCGGTAAGGAAAGCGGCGGATTAAGTTTTGCGATCGATAAATGTCCAAATCCGTTGGAGTAAACTGTAGCCGGATAGTGGCGGCTTGGTACATCAGAAACAAGCCGAACACCGAAAGCGGCAAACTCACCCACTTCTGCACGAACAGCAGCGGTACAGAGGCCAGTACCAGCACTAGGGGAATCGCATAACTCGGTGCAAGTTCGATCGTATCTGTGGGCGCAGTCCCAGAGGTAGTTGTAGTCACGGGTTTAAATCAGGGGGTAGTAAAGTAATGTTGCCAATTATTTATATTTTATCCATTTCCTAGCTTACAAGCCTTTGAGTACGCTAGAGCCAGTACCCTGAAACATCAGCCAAGTCAGGAAAAAGTTAACAATAAAAATAGCCAGCAAAGCCGTCACCACCGCTGTGGTAGTCGATTGGCCGACGCCTTTGGCGCCGCCGGTAGTCGTCAAACCCCAGCTAGTGCCGATGACAGCAATCAAACCACCGAACACAAAAGCCTTAATACCAGCGCTGCAAATGTCCCACAGACTCAGGAAATGGCGGACTGATTCTAAAAACACATTTTGAGAGATGCCGTACATTGTCGTCGCAATCAGCATCCCGCCGGCGATGCCCGTGACGAGGGACAATATTGTCAGAATTGGCAGCATCAAGCAGCAAGCTAAAACGCGGGGAATTACTAAATAGTCGATCGGGTCTGTTCTGAGCATCAGCATGGCATCTATCTGCTCTGTGACTTGCATCGTGCCAATTTCCGCAGCAAAAGCCGAACCAACCCGTCCCGTAACGATTACGGCTGTTAACACCGGGCCGAGTTCGCGAGTCAAAGACAAAGCCAAAACGCCACCGACGACATTACCGGCACCGAGGTTAATAAACTCCCTGGCTACCTGAACCGTAAATACCATGCCGACAAAACCCGCAGTCAGCAAAGAAATCAGCAGCGATTCCGGGCCAACTGCTGCCATTTGGTCAAGGGTGTTGCGACGGTTAATTTTGCGAGTTAGCAAGTGCAGCATGACTTGGCCGCCCAATAAAATGGCTGCCAGTAACCGCTGACTCCACAAACTGAGGCTTGATGGTGTAGTTGTGCTCAAGGGACTTTGACTGTAGAACAACTGCAAAAATGAAATCTATCTACAAATCTTAAACAAGTTTCTTCTCTAAGATTTAAGATTTCTGACAGAATTGGCCACTGAGGGCGATCGCTGCCTATCGTAGAAAAGGACAAGTTTATTTTACTTGCACCTTTCGGCAGTTTAGCTGAATTTACTGACTCTTATGAGCATATTTCCTAATTTTCTTCGCTCTTTACTGCTGACGGGCCTCTTGAGCTTTGTCGCTCCCTTATTGTTAATCGGCGCGGGATTGACTAGCTTTTCGTTGATCGGTCTTGTGCCTGCTTTGCAAGCAGTCGGTCGTTCTGGAGAAGACCAGATTTTGCAGTTTTTAGCCACTTTCGGCAGCGGCTGTCCTCTCCAGGGATTTTTGGTGATTGGTCTAGCTTTTAGTTTAGTGGGTGCTTTGTTTGATACCTACGCTTCTTATCAGCATTCACGGTGGGGTTAATGGTGTTTCTATTTGAAATCTGGGATTTGAGATTTTAGGTGGGGAATTCTCGATCGCGCATCTAAAATCTCAAATTGTTGGGTTGCGCTGCGCTTGAATCGCGCCGCCTGCTGCGAAAAATTCTAGATGGAATTTCCTCGTCCTTTGATTCAGCAGTGGAGTCAAATCTTAAATCGACTGACTTCGCCTAAAAACGGATACTTGCTTTCCCACAGGAGTCGTGGAGAGCCAAAATGAGAGAGTTCAGTTCCAGCTACCAGATTCATCAGTCGAGTCACTGCTAAAATCTAAAATCTAAAATCTAAAATTGTTGGGCTGGCTCAGCATTAACCATCGCAAATGTTCGGAAATGCGATCGGCAAATTCCAGAAAACCGCATCCCACAGTTTCTGGATCTTAAATATATTAGATACAGGTTGAATCAAGTGTTTCTCAACCTTTAGAAACTTAAGAGATTTGAGGTATCAATTATGGCACTTATTCGTTGGGAACCTTTGCGGGAAATGGACTCCTTGCAGCGAGAAATGAATCGGTTGTTTGATAGCTTAACTCCGGCAACCGATCGCGCATCTAACGGTGTGGCTTTTGTACCGGCCGCCGAACTCGATGACCAAGAATTTCACAGGTGGTATCCGCCACGTGATTTATCCGTGGAATCAATCCCAAATCGAAAATCTAAAATCCTCTCTTCCCCCGAATTTATCCGTGGGGTCGCCTCTAAAATCTAAAATACTCCTGAAGCCATCCACCTTAAGTTAGAAATTCCGGGCATGGAAGCTTACGGTTCCTTCCGCCGGGTGATTCCCCTACCTGCACGAGTTCAAAATGACAGCGTACAAGCTGAGTACAAAAATGGGGTTTTAAACCTGACTTTGCCTAAAGCGGAAGCGGAAAAGAACCGCGTAGTCAAAGTTGAACTAGGGAGTTGGATGAAATGGAACTGCATCGGAATTTGGAGACTTAACCGGAATGACTCGCCAAGAAGTCGATGACTTTTTGCGTGGACTGGGTGCAGAAATCAGAACTACTAGAGATGGCTATGTTGCATATAAATTTCTGGATAAGTCAACACTCGCGATCCGTCCTAACGGTGAAGTGATTAGAACGCCAGCACCGAAATATGCCTCAGACGGCAGAAATATCAACAAAGGTTTCCGTCTCGATCGAGATGGTCATTTATTGCGAACGCGAGACGAATTTGGCAATTTCATTCCAGGTACTCACAATACGGGAGAAAAATTAAATGAATGATTGGAAGGATGACTATAACTTACTTGGTTTGGGTGGTTTTACATCTTTAATTACCAATGTCAAGGTCTCTTCGTGGGGAAACGAGGTATCGATCGAATGCGTCTACAATCCAGAAGAAAGATTGCCTTATGTTCTGGCATTTAAGGACTGTCGCGATATCGGGTGGACTGTACACGATGAAGAGGAAGTTGGCGAACTTGAAGCAGAATTTTTAGGAATTTCTTTGGGCGAACCGGAACACCGCAAGCCTGCTGTAATTACTACAGACATTTTTGAAATTTCAATTTTGTACGGCAGTTTCAGCATTTACAAGGAAGAAAACCTAAATTCTGAAATAGCAGATTTAGCAACAGAGATCTTGGTATCCCAACCGCAAGCAGTCTTGTAGCAATTTCAAAGTATCGCGCCGTTAAAGTGCAAATTGGTTAGTAATTTTATGTGTAAAATAACCATTATTAGGTTCGTAGTGAGGACTTCAGTCCGCAAAAAAAGAGAGGACTGAAGTCCGAACGATCAAACGAATTACAAAATTTTCAACAAATACAGTAGGTATTGTTGCACGCATCAGTTTACGATACTTAATAGAACTTTTTTGCCAAACGAGGTAGAACCAAATGCCTGATATTGTTGATATTGCCGTAGGTGCGGGTTCGTTCCAAACCCTGGTAACGGCGGTGCAAGTAGCTAATTTAGTAGATGCGCTCAAAAGTCCGGGCCCTTTCACTGTCTTTGCACCTACTGACGATGCTTTTGCGAAATTGCCACCGGGAACTATCACAACCCTAGTGCAGAATGTCCCCCAACTGAGCAGGATTTTGATGTTTCACGTCGTCTCCGGCAAGTTTATGAAGGCAGATTTGGCAAAACTCGGTTTTGTTACTTCCTTAGAAGGTTCGCCGATTAAAATTGATTGTTCAGACGGTTTTGAGGTGAAGAATGCTACTGTTGTCGCGGCCGATATCGAAGCTGACAACGGTGTCATTCACGTGATCGATAACGTGATTTTAATGGGATAATTTCGCCTTTAAACCTCGCTGCTGGAGCGAAGCAGGTGCCTTGCGGTGTCGCTTCGCTCCCGATCGCGCTTTTGGTTTTTTAGCAATTAAAAGTTATATAAATATAAAAAAGTTGTCTTTTTGCCGGATGTATTTTAAGATGATTGTTTAAAAAACTTTGAAGATGAATAATTATAATATAAGGAAACCAGTGTGGTGAGCACTATGCAAATCCTAGCCGCCAGCCTCAAGGCCAAAGTCCGCCAGCGTACCTTGGAACTGCAAGTTCTCAACGAACTTACGGAGAATGTACAACTTGCTGCGGTTGCTGATGAAATTTGGTCTGCTTGTCTGGCACATCTCGGGCGCCTGATTCCTGCTGAGACGATCCTCTTCGAGGGCTTCGCTAACGCACTTTTAACTCTACCGGACGATCGCATCTACCTGCAACACTTACACCCGTTAACTGAATCGGTCAAATCTGAAATAGCAGCCTGCTTGCAAGCTACTCGCACCCAATGGCTGGCCGGAAGTCGAGACTGGGCGTACAACATCGCTGGCGGGCCAATTGCTCAGTTTAAGTCGGTGTTGATGGCACCGGCTAACCCGGAGGACAGTGAAGAATTGTTGGGAGTATTTTTCATCGGTGCAGAGCAGGGAACTGCTTTTAATTTTGAACACCTTTGTTTGCTCCACACTGTCGCTCAAATTTGTGTTAAATCGTTAACTAATTTAGCAGCTAAACAGACGGATGTCAAGGGAACTGTTCAAAATAATTTTGCTCTAGATGGGTCAAGCCAAGAGCTATTGTTGCGGGCTTTAATGGACGGTGCGCCGGATAGAGTTTTTGCGAAAGATCGAAATTTTAGATACATTTTTGTCAATCAAAGTTTTGCTGCATATTTGGGGAAAAAGGTTGAAGAAATTATTGGCAAAGATGATATCGAATTAGGTTTCTCAGAACCAGCAGTATTTGGCGATCGCCACGGCTCAATTAGAGGCATTCGCGAGGACGATCGAGCTGTGCTGGGGGGGGAGACGGTTCGCAATCCCTACCAGGCGATCGCCTGTGCAGGTGGCAAACAGCAGGTCTTTGACACGCAAAAACTGCCCCTGCGCGATGCGGATGGCAGTATATTTGGGATTTTGGGTATTTCTCGGGAGATTGCTCAATTGCAGGCGACAGATGAAGCCCGGAATCAAAGCCAAGCCAAACTGCAAAAAATTACTGCTAGCGTACCCGGTACGGTATATCAAGTTGACTTGCATCTAGATGGCTCGATAGCCTTCTCGTTTGTGAGCGCGGGCTGCCGAGAATTGTATGAAATAGAACCGGAGGTGGCTCAGCAGGATATTCGTGCAATTGTTGACATGATTCATCCCGAAGATAGAGATGATTTTCGGAACTCGGTAAGGCTGGCTGCGGAAAATTTGCAGCCTTGGCGGTGGGAAGGCAGAATTATCACTCCCTCTGGAAAACTTAAATGGATTCAAGGGGCTGCACAACCGGAAATGCAAGGATCGGGAGAGATAGTTTATTATGGCTTGTTCACGGATATTAGCGATCGCAAACAAGCTGAGTTAAAACTGCAACTTTATCAAGAAATATTTTTAAAGTCTAACGATGCGATCGCCATTTTAGACCCGCAAGGCTATTATTTGGAAACAAATCAAGCTCACACGGCTTTGCTGGGTTACAGTGAATCAAAATTGTGGGGTAAAACCCCTGCAATTCATACGGGAGAAGAGACATTTGCATCGGTGCTGCAAATCTTGGTCGCAACAGGGAGTTACCGAGGCGAAATGACCTGTGTTAAGGATTTGCAAGGGGGAATAGTTGAGGTGGAACTTTCGGCTTTTGCGGTTCTCAATGATGCTGGGGAAGTAGTTTGTTACGTCAGCGTCAAAAGGGATATCACCGAACGCAAGCAAGCTGAGGAAAAACTCAAACTTTACCGAGAAATATTTTTAAACTCCAACGATGCGATGGTGATTATCGATGCTGATGGGTTTTTCCTGGAACAAAATCGCGCTCACCAATCGCTATTAGAATATACAGACGCCGAATTAGAAATAGAAACGCCGCCGCTGGTGGCGGGGGAACGCTTTTCTGCGATTTCCAAAAGTTTAGCGAAAACTGGAACTTTTCGGGGCGAAATTACTAACTTTACTAAAAAAGGTCGCACGCTGGCGATCGAGGTGGCGGCATACTCTGTGATTAACAACAGCGGCGATATAATTTGTCACGTCTGCGTTAAGCGCGATATTACTGAACGCAAAAAAGGTGAAGAAGAACGACAAAAATTTGTGTCGCTGATTGAAAATAGCAGCGATTTTATTGGTATGGCTACTCTCGAAGGGCAAACGCTGTTTGTTAATGAAGCCGGACGAAAACTGGTGGGAATAGAGAATATTTCGGAATTGCTTTATACGGAAATATGGGATTATATCGGCGAAACTTTTAAACAGGAATTTAGTCAAGAGATTTTGCCAAAAATTATCAGTCAGGGTCAGTGGCAAGGAGAAGGTAAAATGCAGCACTTGCGTACTGGAAAACACATTGATGTTGTGATGAATGCTTTTCTGGTCAAGCACCCTCAAACCAGCGAACCGCTGTGCTTTGCTGCGGTAATTCGCGATGTCACAGAACGCAAGCAAGCTGAAAGAATGCTGCTGGAACAGGCAGAACAGGAACGGCTAGTTTCGGCGATCGCCCAGCGAGTGCGACAGTCTCTCAACCTCACTCAAACTCTGAGCACGGCTGTACAAGAGGTACGGCAATTACTGGCAACCGATCGCACGGTAATTTATCGTTTTGATTCCGATGACACAGGGATTGTGGTTGTCGAATCTGTAGGATCTGATTGGATGCCTATGCTGGGCAGAAAACTTCAGGAAAAATCTTTTGGGGAAAGTTACAAAGCGATGTACCGGGCTGGCAAGATTCAAGCAGTTGAAGATATTTATAATGCTAATTTGAGCCAGATTCACCGAGATTTACTGGTGAAATTGCAGGTAAGGGCTAATTTAGTTGTACCAATTTTTATCGGCGACGAAAGTCAGGAATTAGCAATAGAATATTCGCCAGAAACTCCTAGAATTAAGTCGCAGATCGAGAGTTTGGACAAGCGTCAAAATCGGTTGTGGGGGTTGCTGGTTGCCCACCAGTGCAGTGCCCCGCGCGCTTGGACTGATTCTGAGGTGGATTTGCTGGGAAGGTTGAGCGTGCAGTTGGCGATCGCCATTCAGCAATCTACTCTGTTTGAGCAAGCGCAGCAAGCCCGAGAAGCCGCTTTGGAAGCGTCTCGAATGAAGTCACTATTTTTAGCAAATATGAGTCACGAAATCCGCACTCCGATGAATGGAGTGATGGGGATGACAGATTTGCTGCTGAAAACAAATCTTACTCCCGAACAGCTAGACTTTGTGCAGACGCTGAAACTCAGCGGTCAAAATTTGCTGTCCATCATTAACGATATTCTTGACCTTTCCAAACTGGAAGCTGGAGAAATGCGCTTAGAAACCATCGAATTTGACCTCAGTATCTGTCTGGATGAAGTGCTGGATTTGTTGGCAACTCCCGCACAAACTAAAGGTATAGAATTGGTGGCGCTGATTGATACCGACGTGCCGCTGCAAATTAAAGGGGATGCAGCACGATTGCGGCAAATCCTCACTAATTTAATTAACAATGCGATTAAGTTCACGGAAGCAGGAGAAATAGTAATTGAGGTTTCAACTGGCAGGATTCCTGGGATATTGGCAGCCAGCGACGACCAGAAAAAATTAGAGAATATCCAACCATTAAAACTAGGAATCAATCGCTCGCTATTCCTACTGTTCAAGGTCACAGATACAGGGATTGGGATTGCTGCCGAAGACCAAAAAAAGCTGTTTCAATCTTTTACTCAAGTTGATGCTTCTACTACGAGAAAGTACGGTGGAACAGGTTTGGGTCTGGCTATTTCTAAGCAGTTGGTGGAGCTGCTAGGGGGTAAAATTGGTGTGGAAAGTACCCCCGGTAAAGGCTCGACTTTTTGGTTTACTGTGCCGGCACTTAAGGAAAATTTAACTGGGGCTGGGACAGCGTGCTCAGTGAATTTGCAAACGGTGCTGGCGGGGCAGAAAATGTTAGTTGCTAGCGACAAGCCCACAGTGCGAAAAGTGCTGCTGAGAATGGCTGTTTTGTGGGGGATGGAAGTTGATGAGGTTGAGAATGGTTGGATGGCGATCGCATCTCTGTACAAAGCTGTCAGCATAAAATCCCCTTACGATATTGTTTTGGTTGATATTCAGTTGCCGGAAATGGTGGCGGGAAGTCTGGAACGTTTGATGATTGCTGAGCCGGCAATGCAGCAGACGCATTGGGTGGTGCTGACTTCAATTACTCAGACATCGGAGGCTAAACGTTTGGTAGATATTGGTTTTAGCGGTTATTTAACTAAACCTGTGAAAGCTCACCGGCTGTTTGAGTGCTTGGTAAATGCGATCGCCCCGGGTGCAGTGGTTGACTCGCGGCTGGCAAATCCAACGACAAATCCAGACTCCTCTATTGACAACCGGGAGTTAGCTAGCTTAAAGATTTTGTTAGTTGAAGATACTCCGATCAATCAAAAAGTTGGTCTGAATCAACTCAAGGTTTTGGGATGTGCGGCGGATGTGGCAAATAACGGCGCTGAGGCGCTATCGATGCTGGCTATCAAAAAGTATGACATTGTGCTGATGGACTGTCAGATGCCGATTTTGGACGGTTACGAAGCTACGCTGGAATTGCGCCGCATGGAAGCGACAGGCACTGCTGCTGGTTCGAGGGAGCCCGATCGCAAGACGGTGGTGATTGCGATGACGGCAAATGCTTTGAAGGGCGATCGGGAAAAGTGTCTGGCGGCGGGTATGGATGATTATATTAGCAAACCTATTTCCATCGAAAAGTTAAAATCTGTACTAGAAAATTGGTCGGTACAGTTAAAAGTTGAAATTCCTCAGTTTAAGGGTGAGCAAGTCCAAAACTCTGCTTCGGATCTAGAATGCGTAGTTGATATGGCACGCTTGCACGAAATTGCGGGCACTGATTTAGATTTTGAGCGGGAAATATTGCAAGCTTTTGTGGTGGATACTAGCAGTTATTTAGAATCTGCTAAAAGTGCGATCGCCTCGGGAGACTTGGAGACACTGGCCCGCCGCGCGCATCAAATTAAAGGTGTCAGCGCTACGGCGGCGGTGCGGTTAATGCCCCAGATGGCTGCTCAGCTTCAAACTCTGGCCGAATCCAACGATTTGGAGGGCGCTACGAAAATCATCGCTGAATTAGAAATAATTCTAGCGGGGGTTAAAAAGTTGGCCGCTGCTGAATTATCTGCTTAATCGCTCAATTTTCTCAGGACGGCGGTTGGAAACCGCATCTACACAAACGATGTCCGCCTCCGCGGACTCCGCCTCCGCGGACTAAGAAATATGGAATTTGAGAGAATGTGCGTGCGATGGATGGATCCCCGCTACGCTACGACTCTTCAACCCGCGTCGGCGGGTTTTGTTTGTGTAGACGCGGTTTCAACCGCCCGGTCTTTATGTAAAGATTCTTAATTTTTTATCAAGATATTTATCTGTATGTGACGAGATTGGAAATTCTTATAACATCTTGTGTGTTGTAGCTTTTGACACTACTATATTAAGTTATTGTGGTCAAATATAAAATAATCATTAAGCCGATGACAAGACGGCTAATTTTCGTCTATCGGCTTGAAACACTAAGACCAACCCATCGCCCAGCCAGCCCACTAAGTGCGTATTTACGCTCAACGAGGTTTTATGACTCCAGTCATGTTACGCCAACTCTGGTCATTAATTGAAACCACCCAAGCGACTCTGTTAGTCAATTTGGACGATGCCACCCTGGTACAGTGGCTGTTGAAGCAATTGAAGATGAACTCTGCGCTCAATGGCAACGAAACAGATTTGTTGAACGAGTACATCGAGTCTCGGCTGTCGCTAATCCGCGATTTAGCCGAGCAGCGCCTAGCACCAGAGCGGTTCTGAGCGCATTAAATCAAAATTGGATAAATATTACAGGAAAGGTCGATCGCCCGCAGCGGGCAAAAAAATAATAGGCGGTTAGCCGGTGCGCTTTTCAGGGTGCGACACCGGGTTGAGAATGGTTAATTTGAAATGGTGAGGTTTTCTAGATTGCCGATCGCAACAGTTCTCGACACCGACAAGTTAGGATCGTCGAGAAAGTGTTCTACTGGTAAAATGTATGCGTAAATTGGGATTTCTGTTGCTGGCAAGTGTGTTGTTTGTGGCACCGCTGGCATCTTGTAGGGATCGATCGGCACAAGTAGGTCAAACACCAGCCACCACTGCTGAAGGCAAATCGCAACAAGGCCCGAGTCGCATAGATACAATTGTCAGCCGCGGCAAATTGATTTGCGGCGTTAGTGGCGAACTGCCGGGTTTTAGCTTTGTAGACGAAAAAGGCAAATACTCCGGCTTGGATGTAGATGTTTGCAGGGCGATCGCTGCGGCTATATTTGACGATCCCGAAAAAGTCGAATACCGAAAGCTCAACGCCAAAGATAGGTTTACAGTTTTGCAGGCTGGAGAAATCGATATTCTCAGCCGAAATACCACCTACACGGCGAGTCGCGACAGCACTACCGGCTTGGAATTTGCCCCGATAATCTTTTATGACTCTCAAAGCATCATGGTCAAAAAAGATAGCGGCATTAAAAGTTTAAAAGATTTTGCGGGCAAATCTATCTGCGTGCAGACAGGTACGAGTACCGAACAAAATTTGTCCGACCAAATGCGAAAATTAGGAGTTAAATACACTCCTGTGGTGTTTGAAGATGCGAATACTACCTTTGGCACTTATCAAGAAGGTCGCTGTCAAGGTGTTACAGCCGATCGATCGCAACTCGTGTCGAAGCGCACAACTCTACCGAATCCTGAGAATAATGTTGTTTTGCCGATCGTAATGTCAAAAGAACCGTTAGCCCCAGCGGTGAAAAGCGGCGATCCGAAATGGTCGGATGCGGTGAGATGGATTATTTTTGCGGCGATTGAAGCTGAAGATTTAGGAATTAATTCAGGAAATGTAGACCAAACTGTCGCCAGCACTACAGACCCAAACGTCAAACGTTTGCTAGGAAAAGAAGGAGATTTAGGTAAAGGTTTCGGACTCCCCAACGACTACGCTGTCCGCGTTGTGAAGAAAGTGGGGAATTACGGGGAAATGTACGATCGCAACCTCGGCCCGAAAAGTACACTTAAGTTAGACCGGGGTCAAAACAAACTCTGGAAAGATGGCGGTTTACTGTACTCGCCACCCTTCCGCTAATCAACAGGTTTGTAGTTGCGCTTGAGCCCTGTTGTCTGCGCCACTACAAACAGAAAAATCCACTTAAACAAAGGTACGTAGTTGCGCTTCAGCGCTCTTAGGTACGTAGTTGCGCTTCAGCGCTCTTAGGTAAGTAGTTGCGCTTCAGCGCTCTTAGGTAAGTAGTTGCGCTTCAGCGCTCTTAGGTACGTAGTTGCGCTTCAGCGCTCTTAGGTACGTAGTTGCGCTTCAGCGCTCTTAGGTACGTAGTTGCGCTTCAGCTCTTAGGTACGTAGTTGCGCTTCAGCGCTCTTAGGTACGTAGTTGCGCTTCAGCGCTCTTAGGTACACAACATACGCAGCAGATTGAATGAAATATAATTTAAGTTATGAACACAGAACCTCAACCGGGCAAATCCGAGAAATCATTCAAAATTAAAGATATATCAACACTGCTGCGGGACGATCGCTTCTGGAAAATAACCGGACAGGCGATCGCCCTAATTTTAGTAATAACAGTCATCGCTATTCTTTGGGACAACCTCACCGCCAATTACGCGCAACTAGGAATTGCATTTGGATTTGACTTTCTCAATTCCCAAGCATCCTTCGACATCGGCGAAAGCGTAATTCCCTACAGTCCCGAAAACAGTTACAGACAAGCTTATTTTGTTGGTTTGATCAACACGCTGCGGGTAATGGGCCTGGGGATTGTTTTCGCAACAATTGCGGGTTTGACTGTAGGAATTGCCCGCCTTTCCGACAATTGGATCTTGCGTAATTTAGCAGCTTTGTACGTGGAGATTTTGAGGAATACACCGTTATTGCTGCAATTATTTTTCTGGTATTTTGCAGTATTCATTTCCATGCCAAAACTGGAAGACAATCAACAGATGCGCGGCCCGATTTACTTGACAAATCGCGGGATTGCTGTACCTTGGCCTGCGCCTTTGCCAGGTTTTGAGATTTGGTTGATTTTGCTAACTGTGGGAATTTTGGCTGCGGCGGGGCTGTGGATGTGGCGGGCGCGGGTGATGGTGGAAGAAGCGAAGCCTGGAAGACAGTTGTTTTGGGCTGCTGGTGCGATCGTCCTGAGTGCAATTTTAGCTGGGATTATCACCCAAAATCTGCCTTTTCGCGTCGATTTTCCGCGCCTGACACCAGCATTGCAACTCGAAGGAGGATTAAAATTAACTCCAGAATTTGCAGCCCTAGTGACAGGACTCAGCTTGTATACTGGCAGTTACATTGCAGAAATTGTCCGCGGCGGAATTCAGTCAGTCTCGCGAGGCCAGTGGGAAGCGGGAAAGTCTTTGGGACTTAAATCTGGAACCCTGATGCGGATGGTAATTTTGCCGCAAGCTTTGCGGGTAATTGTGCCGCCGTTAACCAGTCAGTATCTGAATTTAGCGAAGAATTCGAGTTTAGCCGTGGCGGTGGCTTATCCCGACGTTTACTTTGTGGTGGGTTCTCCGACGTTGAATCAGACCGGAAGGGCGATCGAAACAATGCTAATTATCATGGTAACATACCTAACAATTAGTTTGATAGTTTCTCTGTTTATGAATTGGTACAATCACACGGTACAAATTAAGGAAAGGTAAATAACAGTTGACAGTTGACAGTTGACAGTTGACAGTGGATAGCGAAGTCAAAAGTTAAGTTTATTATAATCTGGAACTAAAGTTGAAATGACTTACAGAGATTTTAACTTAAAAACAGTAACAAAAAAATTCGGTTTGACGATTAGCGATCGCATCAATATGTTCTCTCCTGTGCCAGAATTAGAACCAAGTCCCTTACTTGTAGAAATTCTCAAAGAGAACGCAGGCATTGCCTTAAGCAGCAATACTGACAAGTCTCGCTCGTCCATGATAACCGCACCGATTTTAATCGAACTTAGAAAACTGTTTAACCATCAAATTGGTCTTTTTTGTGGAATAGATTTTACAGTTGATGCCGAAAAAGGATTAGCTGGAAATTGCGATTTTTTGATTAGTCGTTCTTCATACTTATTAATGCTTACCGAACCAGTAATTGCGATCGTAGAAGCACAAAACGAAGATATTAATGCAAGCTTGGGGCCATGTGTAGCCCAAATGTTAGCAGCTAGAATATTTAACGAATGCGAAGGCAACACAAATGCAACAATAAATTATGGGGCTGTTACTAGCGGCCAAACCTGGAGATTCTTAAGACTCAAAGAACAAGTAATTGAAATTGACTTGACAGAATATTACGTAACAGATGTCAAGAAAATATTAGGAATATTAGCAAGTGCAATTCAGCAAGCAATCTAAAATCTAACATCTAAAATACATGGAAACAACCCCCGTACTGCCGCCTCCCGCCACCGAATCGCCCACCCCTTGGAATTGGGCGCGCAAAAACCTATTTAGTACCTGGTACAACAGCATTCTGACAATAGTTTGCTTAATTGTCGCCTTCCAAACAGTTAAAGGAATTATCGTTTGGGCCACAACAAAAGCTAAATGGCGCGTGTTAGAAGCAAACTTGCCACTATTTTTTGTGGGCAGATTTCCCAGCGAATCCTACTGGCGGCTGTGGATAGTAGCCGGAATAATTGCCTTATTGGGAGGTTTAACTTGGGGAAATATTCAGCGAGATGAACGTCTTTGGAATCCGCCTACACTGATTTTACTCGGTGCTGCCGTTGTTGGTGCGGTCATTACGCCGATCGACCTTACCTCTCGCTTCTACCTCTTAGGAATTATTATCGCAACCGCCGCCAGCTATGTCGCCGCGAGACAAATTAATCCCAACCCCCCCCAACCCCCCCTTGGTAAGGGGGGGCGAGGGGGGGTTAGCTGGATACCCGGAATTTGGGCTCTTTCCTTCCCGCTGATTCTGTGGCTAATTAAAGGCGGATTAGGTTTGACAGAAGTCTCGACAAATGACTGGGGCGGTTTAGTGCTGACGCTGTTTTTAGCAATTATTAGCATTGTGCTTTCATTTCCCCTGGGAGTATTGCTTGCCCTCGGGAGACAAAGTTCTTTGCCAGTCGTCAAACTGCTGTCAACATTGTACATTGAAATAGTGCGCGGCTTGCCTTTAATTGGCATTTTGTTTTTAGGTCAAGTCATGCTGCAATTATTCTTACCGCCGGAATATCCCAAATTGGATAGAGTGATTCGAGCGATCGCCGGATTAACATTATTCAGTGCGGCATACTTGGCTGAAAACGTGCGCGGCGGTTTGCAGGCTGTGCCCAGAGGACAAATAGAAGCAGCAAGGTCGATCGGGCTAAACACACCCCTACTGACCATTCTCATTGTACTACCTCAAGCACTGCGAACAGTCATTCCGGCGATCGGCGGTCAATTCATCGGATTATTCATGGATACATCCCTGCTTTCGCTATTTGGAATGTTAGAATTAATCGGCATATCCCGCGCCGTTTTAGCAAATCCATCCTACATCGGCAGATACGCCGAAGTTTACATATTCGTCGGCATCATCTATTGGGTATTTTGCTACTCAATGTCACTGGCCAGCCGCAAAATAGAGAAAAGTTTAGAAAAAAGTCATTAGTCCACAGTCTGTAGGGGCGGGTTCACCAACAAAATAGAACTCCCAACCCAAATATATATAAACCCGCCCTCCCAACCCAAATATATATAAACCCCCCCTCCACTGAAGTAGTCAACAGTCATCAGGCAATAATTATTCGTCATTATTTAAAGGAGAAAATTATGCAAGATACACTAACAGTTCCCGAAACAGTAATCGTCGCAGAAAACGTCCACAAATGGTACGGACAATTTCACGTACTGCGCGGCGTCAGCATGAACGTGAACCGAGGCGAAGTCGTCGTCGTGATGGGCCCTTCAGGTTCCGGCAAATCCACGTTTATCCGCACTTTTAACGCTTTAGAAGCCTATCAGCAAGGCAAAATTACGATCGACGGAATCGAACTTTCCCACGACTTGCGAAACATCGAAAAAATTCGCCAGGAAGTAGGAATGGTGTTTCAGCAATTCAACCTATTTCCCCACCTATCAGTCCTGCAAAACGTCATGCTAGCGCCCGTATGGGTGCGCCGCTGGCCGAAGAAAAAAGCAGAAGAAGTAGCAATGCAACTGTTAGAAAGAGTCGGGATTTTGTCCCAAGCCCAAAAATATCCCGGACAATTATCTGGCGGACAGCAGCAGCGGGTTGCTATTGCACGTTCCCTAGCAATGCAGCCGAAAATCATGCTATTTGACGAACCGACATCAGCATTAGACCCGGAAATGGTGCGGGAAGTTTTAGATGTCATGCGAAATTTAGCGCAAACAGGAATTACAATGGTAGTGGTGACTCACGAAGTCGGATTTGCGCGCGAAGTTGCCGATCGCATTGTGTTGATGGACGGCGGCGTTTTAGTGGAAGAAGCGAAGCCAGAAGAGTTTTTTCAGAACCCGAAGGAAGAACGCACACGCAAGTTTCTATCTCAGATATTGTAAACAGAACTTACGTCATTATAGGTTAGTAGTGAGGACTTTAGTCCGCATCCCATCAGAAAACTAAACTCATCATTAAAAACCAGAGAGTGAGGTTCGTAGTGAGGACTTTAGTCCGCATCCAATCAGAAGACTAAACTCATCATTAAAAACATTAATAGGTTCGTAGTGAGGACTTTAGTCCGCATAAGATCAGAGGACTAAACTCATAATTAAAAACCAGAGAGTGAGGTTCGTAGTGAGGACTTCAGTCCGCATAAGATCAGAGGACTAAAGTCCTCACTACGAACCGTTATTTGTGATTCATTCCCTTGACTTGGATAACAGCGTTAGAATAGTAGATATAAGTCATAAAATCTCAAATTTATATGCCGTCCACAAAAACGCTGCCACTAATTAAAGATGCAGAACGCCTAGAAAGCCGCCTCAAAGAAATTCCGGCAGTTCCTGGTGTATACTTAATGCGCGACGAGAGCGATCGCATCCTGTACATCGGCAAATCCAAAAAACTCCGAAACCGAGTCCGTTCCTACTTCCGCGAAAGCCAAAACCTCAGTCCCCGCATCGCGATGATGGTACAGCAAGTGCGCGAAATCGAATTCATCGCCACCGACACAGAAGCCGAAGCTTTGGCCTTAGAAGCAAACCTCGTAAAACAGCACCAACCTCACTTTAATGTCCTCCTCAAAGATGATAAAAAATATCCTTATTTGTGCATAACTTGGTCGGAAAAATACCCGCGCATTTTCATCACCCGCAAACGCCGCGCGGGTAGTGCGAAAGACCGCTACTACGGCCCCTACGTCGATACAGGGGCGCTGCGGAGTACGCTGCATTTGATTAAGCGGATTTTCCCCTTGCGACAGCGCCCTCAACCGCTATTTAAAGACCGTCCCTGTCTGAACTACGATATCGGCCGCTGCGTCGGTGTTTGTCAAGGGTTAATGTCTGCGGAAGATTACCAAAAAATCATCCAAAAGGTAGCCATGATTTTCCAGGGAAGGACTCAGGAATTGCTGGATATTCTGGAACCACAAATGGAACAAGCAGCCGAAGATTTGAACTTTGAAACTGCGGCCAGGATTCGCGACCAAATTAAAGGTTTGCAATCTTTAAGTGCTGGTCAAAAAGTGTCTTTACCAGATGATACCGTTTCCAGGGATGCGATCGCCCTGGCAGCAGACACGCAGCACGCCTGCATTCAATTATTCCAGATTCGTGCAGGTCAATTAGTCGGCAGACTGGGCTTTATGGCGGAGATACCCAGGGCGGGCACAGGGGCACCGCCCCTACATTCCTGGGAAGAAGAATTATCTCAACCTTCTCTTACCTCCCCCCCAAGGCTTGGGGGAGTAGAGGCCGGGGCGATTTTGCAGCGAGTTTTGGAGGAACATTATCAAAATGTCGAAGCCGTAGAAATTCCCAGCGAAATTTCTGTGCAGTACGACTTACCAGAAGGCGAAATATTAGCAGATTGGTTGAGCAACCGCAAGGGGCGAAAAGTGACGATTTTGACTCCGCAGCGCCAAACTAAGGCGGAGTTAATTGAGATGGTGGAACGCAATGCTGAGTATGAATTGGCGAGAATGCAACGATTGAGCGATCGCAATTCTCAAGCAATGCAAGATTTAGCCGAAATTCTCGATTTACCAGAAATGCCGCACCGCATAGAAGGTTACGATATTTCTCACATTCAAGGTTCGGATGCGGTAGCTTCCCGTGTCGTATTTATCGACGGTTTACCAGCAAATCAACACTACCGCCACTACAAAATTAAAAATCCTGAAATAAAATCCGGTCATTCTGACGACTTTGCTAGTTTAGCAGAAGTTATCGGCAGACGATTTAGGATCAAAGAAGCAGAAGGAAACAGCAAGAAGCAAGATGAATTTAGCGAGTTAGCAGAAGCGGAAGCAGTCAGTAATTTGTCTTCAGTTTCTCCTAATATTGCTGACAAACCGGATTTGATTATGATAGACGGCGGCAAAGGTCAACTGTCAGCAGTTGTGGCTGTTTTGCGGGAGATGAATTTGCTAGATGAGTTGCGAGTTGTGAGTTTGGCGAAGCAGCGAGAAGAGATTTTTTTGCCGGGGGAATCTTTGCCGCTGCCAACTAATTCTGAGCAACCGGGTGTACAATTACTGCGGCGGGTGCGGGATGAGGCGCACAGGTTTGCTGTGAGTTTTCACCGAGATCAAAGAAGTCAGAGAATGAAGCGATCGCGCTTAGATGAGATTCCGGGGTTGGGACACCACCGACAAAAACTATTGTTAGCGCATTTTCGGTCGATCGACTACCTGCGTTTAGCAACTCCCGAACAGTTGGCGGAAGTTTCTGGGATTGGCCCGCGTCTGGCGCAGCAAATCTACGCTTATTTCCATCCGTAAAGCCTTTAGTAGCGTGGAAGAGGGGATTTGGGAGGCTACGAGTCCCTATTCAACCACTTTCAAGGAGAACTTGAGAAATTTTGCACGGGCCTATTGCAATTCTCAGAAGCTTGTGGTATGTTTAGGTTCTGTGTGAATGCGGGTGTAGTTTAGTGGTAAAACTTTAGCCTTCCAAGCTAACTATGCGGGTTCGATTCCCGCCACCCGCTTATTAAACAAAAAGCCTCAAACCAACGAGAAATCAACGGTTTGGGGTTTTTTATTGCCGATTTTTTGGCTGGGTGGGGCGTCAAAAAGACTAGAAATTGGATACAAATTGACGACAAAACGACCAAACTGAGTATCAAGTGACTGCCCGATCGCCCTTTTTGAACACAATTTGACTAGAATTTGAATACAATTTGACTAGAAATATCCAGCCGAGAGTCAATAGCGGTGTGGCGTGCATGGAACCCTAGATAATGGGAGTTGTCTGAGTCCCGTATCTGGAAGAATAATCGGTTAACATAGAGTGCCTCCAGTTGGCAAGATTGTCGATCGCACTCAGCTTGAGTTATGACTGATTCGGAGTCGCATCAGTCACAAGGAGAACCCGTGAAATATTTTTCAGTAGTAATGTATTTGCTGCGGGAACGGCAACAATTTCTCGAAGAAATTCGCGACGGTGTTAAGCTCAAATCTAAAATTTTTGGTTTGTTAATTTCCAGTACCATATTTTTTGGGATTTACGGAGCGATATTAGGCGCATCTAGTACGTGGATGCAATGTCTGGTTTCAGCAATCAAGCTGCCAGCGCTTTACTTACTGACGCTGATTATCTGCTTTCCTACACTGTACTTTTTTAATGTCATGTTTGGTTCAAAACGAACTTTTGAACAGTATTTGACATTGTTGATGACAGCAATGGCGATGATTAGCGTTTTGCTGTTTGGATTTGCACCTGTCAGCCTATTTTTTCTGATCAGCAGTACCAATTACAATTTTTATCTGCTGCTAAATGTTGCTATCATGGCAATCACAGGATTTTTGGGGGTCAGCTTCATTTATCAAGGAATGCACTTTCTGTCCGAACAAGATGCGGAAGGAAAAGACATCAGGCTAAATATTTTGCGGTTTTGGTTGGGACTGTATGCGTTTGTGGGCAGTCAGTTGGGATGGACGCTGAGACCGTTTTTTGGCGCACCGGGACAAGCTTTTCAACTGTTCCGAAGCCGAGACAGCAATTTTTATATGAGTCTGTGGGATTCAATTAGGTCTCTGGGAGGATTTTAATTAATGCTAATTTAAGGAGATTTGCCCTAGTGATACAAGCGGATTTGGATGAGTTGATAATTCCTGAAAAGGAGTTGGAAGATTTGAGCGGAATAGCTTTGAGCGACGGTTTTTCAGGGAATTTTTATCGCCCTGCTACACTCCGGGACGGCAAAAATCTGTTTGCTCTTTTGTTGCACGAGTTGCTGATATTTTGCGTGACGCTTGTTGTCTCGCTCCCGGTTGCTTTGCTGGCCAATAGAAATCAAGTTGGTTTTAGCGATGCTGAGATATTTGTCCGGGTTTTACAAATAACTTTGGGTTTGTCCCTGGCGATTACTGTTGTTTGGAATGTCTATAAATGGGTAAAAGCAAAGCCTTTAGCAACCCTGGCGGGTCTCTTGGATGAAGTTGAGAAGTATCATGAGGTGATTAAGGCTTTAGATATTATCGATCGCCTAACGGCTGCTGGCAATTTACAAGCCAATTTAATTAATCGACAAGATGCAATTGAGGCCTTAAAAATTACTAGAGAAAGTTTAGTCTGTGCTTTGAAAACAGAAAGGATTCTCAGGGAAAATCAGAAATTCATTGGTCGCCGTTACGAGTTATTTGCTAATATTGAAAGTAATTTGGCGGCTTTGATGGCGCTGGATGTGAGCGATCGGGCGAGCGAATACGGCCGGTTGCTAAATGAGGCTCTAGAAATTGGGATGAGCGTGCACAAAGAGGTAAGAAAGTTGCAAAATGGCAAATAATTTGAAGTATGTTGTTGCGCTTTAGCGCTCTTTCATGTATATACAGAAAGAGCGCTGAAGCGCAACAACGTACCTTTATTGAATCTGTAGGAACTACGAACCTTTTTTGGGGACAATTTTAATCGTCAAATATATCCAACTGTTGTCCCTCCGACTCTTTTTTACCATCTTTCTTAACACCCTTCCGCAGCCCGATCGCAATTTTGCTATGTTTCTCAATCTGCTTCATCACCTGTCTCGCCCTGTCAATCACCGACGGCGGTAAACCAGCCAATCTCCCCGCTTCAATGCCGTAGGACTTATCAGCACCGCCGGGGTGAACTTCGTGCAAAAATACGATTTGATCCGGCAATTCCTTTACAGTCACCTGATAATTGGCCACATTATCCAAAATAGAAGCTAACTCATTTAACTCGTGATAGTGAGTCGCAAAAATCGTCCGCGCGCGAATCTCGCTGGCTAAATATTCTGCCACAGACCAAGCAATCGAAAGCCCGTCAAACGTTGCCGTTCCCCTACCAATTTCATCCAACAAAACCAATGATTTCGGCGTCGCGTGATTGAGAATATTGGCAGTTTCGTTCATTTCTACCATAAACGTAGACTGACCGGTTGCTAAATCGTCCACGGCGCCGACACGGGTAAAAATGCGATCGCAAATTCCCAAAGTCGCAGCCTTCGCCGGGACAAAACTGCCCATCTGCGCCATTAACTGGATCAAACCAACCTGGCGCAAATAACAACTCTTGCCGCTAGCATTCGGCCCAGTTAAAATAATTAAATCTGGGCGACTTAGCGCTGCTTCCCGACCCAAAAAAGCCGAATTCGGGACAAAAAATCCCGGCGGTAAAGACTTTTCCACCACCGGATGACAACCTTCAATAATTTTAATTTCCCGACTTTCTGTCATCATCGGGCGACAGTAATCTTGATAAACCGCTACTTCCGCCAAACCGCACAAAATATCCGCCGCCGCCACCGCGCGGGAAACGTTGCGAATAATTTCGGCGTGTTCTCCTACCTCCGATCGCAATTTCGCAAAAATATCGTACTCCAAGTGATTTAAATCTTCCCGCGCCGTCAGAATTCGCACTTCCCTTTCTTTTAATTCTTCTGTGCTGTAGCGTTCTTCATTGGTGAGAGTTTGCTTGCGGGTGTAGTCGTTCGGTACTTGGTCAACTTTCGATTTGGTAATGCTGATGTAATAGCCGAAAGCTTTATTGTAGCCGACTTTTAAATTAGAAATTCCGGTGCGTTGCCGTTCGTTAGCCTCTAAACGGGCAATCCATTCTTGATCGGCTGATGCAGTGTGGCGCATCTTATCAAGCATGGGATTAATGCCCGATCGAATCAAACCTCCTTCTTTTAAATGAATCGGCGGTTCCTCAACTAAATAAGCGTGAATTTGAGTTGCTAACTCTTCTAAAATGGGCGGGACATTTTGCAGCGCTTTTAAATAGGGCGAGATTCCTTCAGTTGCGATCGCCGCCAGTTGGGGTAATTTTGAGAGAGAATCGGCTAAAGCGACCAAATCCCGAGCGCTAGCGGTTCCAGAACCCGCGCGCCCCGTGAGTCTTTCGATGTCGTAAATTTGGCGCAGCAACTGCTGCAAATCTTGGCGCAGCGGATTGTTTTCTACTAATTCTTGAATCGTATCGTGGCGGGCGCAAATACCTTTAATGCTGAGCAAAGGTTGCAGCACCCAGCGGCGCAAAGCGCGGCCTCCCATGGCGGTGCTGGTTTTGTCTATAGCCCACAGCAGCGAACCGTGAAACACGCCATCTCTGACTGTTTGAGTAATTTCGAGATTGCGGCGGGTTTGATAGTCCAGTGTCAGAAAATCGGTGAGTGTGTAAGTGTGCAATCTTTGCAAAGCAACTGCTTTTTCTTTTTGAGTTTCTTCGAGATATTGCAGCAAACCGCCGGCGGCGCGCACTGCGAGGGAAAGGTGCGCGCATCCGAGGCCTTCGAGCGATCGCACTTTGAACTTTTGCAGGATTCGCTGTTTTGCTTCGGACAAAGTAAACGGGATTTGCGATCGCAAAGAATAGCAAAACGAATTCGGCAAACAATCGGGTAAATGCTCGGATTTCTCTCCCGGTCTCAACATCGTCACCAAATCCGGCGCATTAGTCGGAACCAGGACTTCCGAAGGCTGCAAACGGAGCAATTCTAATGTTAATTGTTCTAAACTGTCGGCTTGGGTAGTGACGAATTCTCCCGTAGAAATATCAGTATAAGCCAATCCCCAATGTTCCCCAGCGATGACGACTGCTGCTAAAAAGTTATTTTGTCGGGGTTTGAGCATTCCATCATCCGTCAAAGTTCCTGGAGTGAGAATGCGGGTGATTTCGCGCTTGACTTGGCGGCCTTCGCGGGCGGCGATCGAGGCATCTTCAACTTGGTCGCAAACTACTACAGCATAGCCTTTTTCTACTAACACAGAAGTATAGCGATCGAGGGCGTGATGCGGCACTCCTGTCATCGGCACTCGACCGATTTCTTTGCCGCTTTCTTTGCTAGTGCAAACAAGTTCTAATTCCCGCGAAATCGTCACTGCATCTTGAAAAAAACACTCAAAAAAATCTCCGACTCGAAACAATAAAAGTGCGTGGGGATACTGTTCTTTCACTTCCACATACCGCTGCATCATCGGCGTCAGCTTAGTGAATTCTAATAGGCGGTGGTCGGCATTGGGGATGTTGGCTTGACTGGGGTCTGTTGGGGTAGATGCAGTGTAAGGCATAAAAGGCGATCGATAAATTTTGATCTTTAACAACTTTAGCGCAAGCTCGGCTTTTAGCTATAGCTAATGATACAATTTTTGACGATTAATCCTCCTCCAGCAGGGTGCGCGATTCTCAAGATGCGAGCCCAGTTATATGGTTCGTAGTGCCCTTCGTAGTGCCGTTCGTAGTGCGGACTTCAGTCCGCTCTTATCCTGCGGACTGAAGTCCGCACTACAAACCGCGCGTGCGGTTAATCGAGCGGACACGATATGAGAGAGCAGCGACTGGCGATCGCCAAAAACAACCTCAGCCATCCCTGTTAGCTGTTAAAACAATAATGCTAAATTTATTGCAATTTACTCTGGGATAAACTCTACCTTTTTTACAACTTAAAACAGCCGAAAGATAGATTTATAAATTATACCTCGGATAGAGAGATGCCACATCTTATATGCTTAAAATTAAAGCATCCAGCCAAGTGATTTAGCTGCGGAGTAAATTTAAGATTTAGAATCAAAAATCTGGGAGTTAAGTAGAGGAGAACACAATAATGAAAGCTCTTTGCTGGCACGGAGCAAATGACGTGCGAGTTGATAATAGACATCTTGCAAAAATAGGGAGTTCCTGATTCACGGTATGAAAGGCTAATATGCCAGTCAGAGAAACCAGTATCGACAAAGCTTGGGGATTTTCAACTGATTTTTTTCATACCCTGATTAAGCAACGCCGGCTTGACCATCAAAATGGGACAGACGCACGTTCACCGCTATTTGCGCCCTTTGCTCGATCGCGTTCAAAAAGGCGAAATTGACCCAACCTTCGTGATTACGCACCGTATGAAATTGGATCGAGCGCCCGACGCTTACGAGATTTTCAAACACAAAAAAGACAAGTGCATCAAAGTTGTTCTCAAACCATAATTCACCATTAATTCACAAGGAGAAACTATGCTTTTACAAGAAAAAGAATCCGGCGACTTGATAGAAATCATCGATATCGCGACTTTAGTCAGCCCTACAAAAACAGAGGTGGGCGGCAAAAGTCAAGCAGGTGAAGAGGAGCAAGAGCCGACTACTTTTGAGAAGAATAAATTGGTTTTTCCCTCCGGTGAAGTCCTGCCGCGCTGCTGGACAGAGGAAAATTATAAAACTCAAGGTTCGTAGTAGGGACTTCAGCCCTCGATTGACTCATTAAGTCTTGGACGCAACTGTCACCTTAATAAAGGTACGTAGTTGCGCTTCAGCGCTCTTTGCTTATATCTATGAAAGAGCGCTGAAGCGCAACTACGTACCTAAGAAAGATTTGAGTCCCTGATTTGTTAATTATTTAAGGACTTAAGTCCTTACTACAAACGAGATTTTTGCAATAATTATTGTCATCACTAACAGCCAATAAGTTATGGAATTGCAAGCAGTAATTCTCGATGTTGACAAGCGAATTTCACAGGTGGTACTCGCCACGTGATTTATCCGTGGAATCAATCCCAAATCGAAAATCGAAAATCCTCTCTTCCCCCGAATTTATCCGTGGGGTCGCCTCTAAAATCTAAAATCTAAAATCGATTGACGGCACTCTCATACTCAGCAAAGATGCTCACGCTCAAGCTTGGGTAGAGGCGTTTGCTGCTTACGGATACGAGGTGCCTTTTGAGAAAGTTCGCCCGCTAATTGGGATGGGAGGCGACCAACTTATACCTACTAACATTTGATTAAAAGGACTTTTGCAAGAAGTCTACAATCCACTCTACCTGATGCGCTTCCGTGCGATCGGGAATGTCGAGGCGATTAGCCAATCGTTGAATGGCTGCTTCTGGGACTGCTGCTGTGCGCGATCGATTCCGCCGCAATACTTCTTGTAGGGGAACTTCCAGGTAAACAATCCGAATACGCGCTTGATAACCAGCAAAGAAATTAATTAATTGCTGGCGCATTTGTTTAGTCGTATTGGTGGCATTCCACACAAAAGAACGTCCCGATTTCATGTATTTCCGCGCACGATTTTTAGCTTCTACGATGACATTTCCGGGAGTTCGATCGGGATGAACGTTCATCTCTTTTCGCAGCGCATCCAAGGAAATAACAGGCCAATTGGGTAGATTTTCTTTAATCCAATAATCTTTACCGCTTCCGGGTAATCCCGACATCAAAACAACTTCGCATCGAGTATCATCAAATGCTTCATAATCGGGGTTTCCGTTGTCTTTGCGGAAGTAGATAAATCGGCTGTGGTCTGAGGCGAATTGTCGCGGAGAATCCAAACAATTATTTTCTTGACAAAACTCCCGAAATAGCTGTATTTTATCCAGAATTTCTTGTCTGTCGCTACACTCGCGGCCGCGCACGTCTGCTTCTGCTAAAAGTGCGAGGAAATCGCAGCGGACAACTTGACTGGCCTTAATTACAGACTGCTGCGGGTTGGGTTTGTCTAGCAGCCAGATGGGTAAACTGCCGAATTGGACGATCGCGCAAACAGTCTCCCGAATGATAAACTGCACCGGCGGGTCAAATTGAGCTAAAATTTGTCTGACCATCCTCGCACCTTGACGGGCGTGACCTTTCGAGCTAATTCTGCCATTTTCTTCTATCTTTGTAAAAGCAGGTTTTGCGACATCGTGCAGCAAAGCCGCAGCAAAAACCATTGAACGTTCTGGCGCAGAAAGCTGTCGCCACTTGGGGGAGGATATTAAGGCTTCGCAGACCATTTTGGTATGAATTAAAACATCACCTTCAGCGTGATAAATCGGATCTTGCTGGCATCCTTCTAAGTTTTGAATCCAATCGAAATGATTGTAAATGCTCTCCCAATCTAGGAACCAATCGGGCGGTTCTGGACAAAAGGGAAAAGTCCAAGTTGCAGAGTGTGATAATAAAGCAGTCATAGTTTCACCTATTTATTAATAACGCAATTTCTTCGTCCGCGGAGGCGGACATTGTTTGTGTAGCAGCGGTTTCAACCGCCGACTCTTAGCTAAAATTAAATAAATCAGCACCCGGACGCAAAATATTCGGTACAATCGGGCGATTCAACCAATGTCCCTCCGCATTTTTAATCGCAGTCAAAAAGCTAGCGCGCACGTACTTATAACGCGCCTTGACAATTCCATCTGCTTCGACTTTAATATACAGACCCTCCATAACATCACTATTATCAGTCTCCTTCCAACAGCGCTCTTCATCCAATCCCAATTCCCGGCATTGCAAGCGCAACCGCTCCAAATGTCCCGGTTGAATAAAATTAGATTTGTCCATAAACTGCATCATGTGCTTGGGCGATTTTACCACTCCTGAAAAAAGAACAGGAACTGACACTAACGGCACTCTGCTTAACAACTGACGGCGGGCTTCTGTACTCAAAAACTGACTGGTTTCCAAGTCCAGCACGTCGTATTCCATAAAATAGTGTGGCAGAAAATCATAAAAAACTGTGTGTTTGGCATAAAGCCATTCGCCGTACAAAATATAACGATTTCCCAGCACTTCTCCCAGGACTCCGCTGAGACTGAAAGCCCACTGTTTGAATAAGTTAAAATGCTTTTCTCGCGGGCCGCCGGTGAGATAGTGGCCGCGACTTTGCAGCAGCATTTGCCCGTCTGGCGCGAAGCTGATGCCTGTATTGGCGCCGTCTACCTTTTCTTCGATAATTAAAGGGCGATCGGCAATAGCGCTAAAAGGCACGCTGTCGAGGTCTTCATCTCCCGGCTGGAAACGCGAACCTTCGATGTGATAAGTTCTAGGATATTTGACAATTTCCATAACCGATTTTATATTTGAGATTTTAGAGGCCAGCCAATTCATTAGACTAGATTGTAAAAGTCTTTTGAATCAAATTTTCGGACAATGATTTTCACAATAGGTATATTACCATTATAATAGATGTATCACAAAGGAGCGTATATTTTGAAAAGTCAAAGTTTCCAGAGCGTAACGTCAGCGATCGCTGGAATTCTATTAGTAGTCGCGCTACTCCTGGGCTTCAACTCTTTTGTTGTCATCAATCCAGGTGAAGCAGGGGTGGTTAGCATTTTAGGAAAAGCGACTGATGGAGCGTTGTTAGAGGGATTTCACTTCAGACCCCCGCTGATATCTAAGGTAGATGTCTACGATGTCACAGTGCAAAAATTTGAAGTTCCCGCCCAGAGTGCTACTAAAGACCTTCAGGATTTAAATGCTAGTTTTGCGATCAATTTTCGCCTCGATCCTGCCAAAGTAGTAGATGTCAGAAGGACTCAAGGAACTTTAGAGAATATAGTTTCTAAAATTATTGCTCCTCAGACGCAAGAAGCATTTAAAACAGCCGCTGCGCTGAGAACCGCCGAACAATCTATTACTCAAAGAAGCGAACTGAAACGAGACTTTGATAGTGCACTTAAGGAAAGGTTATCAAAGTATGATGTAATCGTGCTTGATACTAGCGTTGTTAACATTAGATTCTCCACAGATTTTGCGAAGGCGGTTGAGGAGAAACAGGTTGCTGAACAGCGGGCGCAAAGGGCTGTTTATGTTGCTCAAGAAGCTGAACAGCAGGCTCAAGCTGATATTAACCGCGCTCAAGGTAGGGCTGAAGCTCAAAGACTTTTGGCGGAAACTCTGAAGGCTCAAGGCGGCGATTTGGTTCTGCAAAAAGAGGCGATCGAAGCTTGGAGAAGCGGCGGCGCTCAGATGCCAAAGGTATTGGTTATGGGTAGCAATTCGAGTCGGGTTCCTTTCATTTTTAATATGAACGATATGCAGGAAGAACCCGATCGCCCAAAAGCGATCGACAATTAAAATAGCACTTACCCTCTGAAACCTTGTTTCTGGGAAAATGTTGGCTTTGCTAACCACAAATCTCGCCCGAAACCGGGTTTGCTCAGAAAGCCTGCCGAAGTCCTATGAGATTTGCCGGAGTATGCTACACTTCTGAAAGTCAAAATATAGCGACAGCTTAAAACCTTTCGCTATTAAACCAAAGTCCGCAATTAAAACGCAGACAGCACACTCATTTTAGGAAGCAAGGAGAAATTATGACCCGCGCTATTATGGAAACCGACAAAGGTACAATCAATTTAGAACTGTTCGATGCGGATGCGCCGAATACAGTGAAAAATTTTGTTGACTTGGCGGAAAAAGGTTTTTACGACGGACTATTGTTTCACCGAGTCATTCCTAACTTTATGGTTCAAGGCGGCTGTCCCAAAGGCACTGGAATAGGCGGGCCCGGCTACAAAATCAAGTGTGAAATCAACTCAAACAAACATTTGGCAGGCACTTTATCGATGGCTCACGCAGGCCGCGATACGGGTGGGAGCCAATTCTTTATTTGCCATTCTCCCCAGTCTCATTTAGATGGAGTTCACACAACTTTTGGCAAAACTGAGGATATGTCTGTCGTGAATGCGATCCGCCAAGGCGACAAGATTATTTCGCTCAAAATCGAGCATTAATTTTCAGTAATTAGTGATGTTTGTAGTAAGGACTTTAGTCCTTATTGCAAACAATATTAGTTGAAATTGAATCATTCATCTTCGAGGGAAGTGTCTAACAGTTCAATTTCTAAATTTTCTTCATCATCCTCATAATTAAATTCCAATTTGCTCTGCTTGATAATTTCATTTAATATATTATTTAAATACCCTTTGGCAACAGCTTCTTCAAATCTGTCTATCAGAATAGCAACATTGATTATTTCTTCTATACATTCCATATAACGCGAGACGATCGCATTTATTGAATACTGTTTTCGAGCCTGCGCTTCAATTTTACGTCTAATCTCAATATCGGAATCTGAAGATTTAACTACAAATGTTATCGGATACCTTTCTATTTTATCAATGTCTAGGAAATATTTATTCATGTCTACAGTTTCTGTTACCTGAAAAAAACGTCCTAGAGGCTTCATTACAAAATCAATTCCGCCATCATTTGCATTTGTCCGACCTGTTTTAAACAGTTGTAAATTTTCTTGCTGGAGCCTATCAAGCTCATAACCCCAATAGATACATATGTCACTATAGTAGTATTTTAAGATACTGTAGCTGACTATCTCGAATATTCTAGCATCTACAGTTGGTGCAACTATTTGTTTGATAAATTGTATTACTTGCTTCTGGGTCAATGCTTGAGCCTCTTTACAAAGTTGAAGAAATTTTTCAAAGCTATCTCTCTTAGCTTCAACGTAGGCATCAATGATTTGAATTACTGTTTCTGCTATGTTATGTACATTTTCCTGAATTTTAACTTTTAATAAATTTTCGTTAAACCAATACCTGTTAGTTTTGGGATTTCTCAGAACTGGGATAAAGTCACAAGTAGGAAAATATCTTTTAAATTCTTCATTAAGCCTGTGGTTCAAAGCATGGTTTTGAAGCTTTTGTCCAAACGGTAATTCGCGCTGTCTCTTAAAAATATTTGTATAAACTGCACCTGCATAATCTGAATACATATCGCTTTGATGAAAACCTCTTAAAAAATAGTCTTCAACTAAAACATAGATAGCATATAAATTCGCAAAACTCCCTCTTGATTTTGAGCCTCTATTTGCAGATTTAGTTTTGATATTCAAATATTGAATTAGCTCGCTTCCAGTAAATATTTGCTCGCCAGACGCGCCCAAATTTTCTGCTAAAATTTGCTTGATTGTTTTAGTAAACTCGTGTTCCATTGAATCAAAGTTGTAAGTTAAGTGTTAACTGTGTGGGTGAAGTTTCACCAGGATTTATTTCCGATGTTTGCTGCTCTTTTTTGTCATTATAAGTAGCTTGTAACCTATTTAATCCTATTTCTACATACTTGTTTTGTAATTCTATTCCGATTGACTTTCTCTTAAGCTGTTTGGCAACAAATGATGTGGTAAAAGTCCCAGAAAATACGTCTAATACAACGTCTCCCTCATTACTACTTGCTTTGACAATTCGTTCTAACAAAGATGTTGGTTTTTGGGTAGGGTGATCTTCGTACTCAGGCATACGATATCTGACTCTCGGAAACTCCCATACATTACCTGGAACTTTTTGAGAATTATATACTGATGGTGTAGACTTGCGGTAATCAATTAGTTTTCTGACTGAGCCGGTTTTTGCCTCTACCAGAATATCGGAGGAATTAAATGTATAATTTCGTTTGTCTTTGACACAATATAAAATAGGTTCGTACAGAGAACCGTAGTATTTTTTTGCTTGGACTCCCGAACTGTCATAGTACCACACTATTCGTGAAAGAATTGTCAAACGATCGCGCAAATATAAATCGAAGTAAGGCATACATTGAGTTGAAGCCATCAGATACAAGCTGCCGTTGTGCTTGAGCTTATCAATACATAAATTCAACCAGGTATAACTCCATTCTAAATAATCGCTCTCTGATTCCCACTTGTCTTTAAAACCATTGAAGTCTTTGCCAATATTATAGGGAGGATCGGCAAAAATCAAATCGACTGAGTTGTCTTTAATTTCATGAGAAAGGACTTCTAACACATCTCCCAATATGAGCTTGTGTCTGTCTACTTCAAAGATTTTCATTTTGCCTAATCTTTTCCAATCAATACGTCATTTTGTCAGCTAGAGTTGATATTTACTAGAACTCCTCAATACAGTTCATATTTGAGCAAAGTACAGGGAATCGAGCCATTGAAAACCGGAATTCGCTTCGATGTTCTGAGTCCAACCTGTTTACCCAACTCCTTATTTCCAGTCAAAATAAACGCATTCCAACCTTTAAAACGCTGCTTGAAAATATCGCCCAACATCTTGTACAAATCTCCCAATTCGCTAGCATCTCCCAGGCGCTCTCCGTAGGGAGGATTGCAAATCAGAACGCCTCTATCTGTCGGTGCTTCCAACTCGGATAACTCGGTACGAGCAAACTTGATTTTACCTGAAATACCTGCTTGCTGGGCGTTGGTGCGAGCTTGATCTAACATATCAGAATCGCGATCGCACCCGGCGATTATTTCTTTAAGTTCGGGCAATTCGCTGTTTTCAGCTTCAGCCCACAATTTATCCCACAAAGGTTCGTCAAAATCGCGCCACGTCATAAATCCAAACTTGTCGCGAAACAATCCAGGCGCAATGTTCAAGGCCTTTAAAGTCGCTTCCAAAGGCAAAGTTCCGGAACCGCACATCGGGTCTAAAAATGGTAAATCTGCCGTCCATTCTGCCATCTCTAACAAAGCCGCAGCCAGGGTTTCTTTGAGCGGAGCCAGCCCCATTGCGGGGCGATATCCCCGCCTGTGCAAACTGCCGCCGGAACTGTCTAAGCTCAAGATAGCGCGGTCTCGATGGATGTGAAGGTTAATTAGTAAGTCGGGATTTTCGACATCAACATTGGAACGTTTGTTAAATTGCAGGCGCTGTTGGTCGGCGATCGCATTTTTGACCTGCAAAGCTGTAAAGTGGGTGTGATTTAAATTTTCGTTGCCACCGGTACAGTTGACTGCTAATGTATTGTGAGGCTCTAGGTATTCGTCCCAAGGAATTTTCTGGACTTCGCGGTAGAGCATATTTGAGTCGTAACACCGGAATTCGGCGATCGGCATTAGCACTCGAAAAATAGTTCTCGACCACAGATTGACGCGGTACAATAAAGCGCGATCGCCCGCGAAGTAAACTCCTGTAAAATCGGGCTTGACATCTTGCGCCCCTAAACTTTCTAATTCTTGGGCGGCAATGGTTTCTAAACCGCGCGCAACTGTAGCAAAATATTGATTCATTGATGATTACGAAGGAAGTTCGGCAGCGAGCAATGTACGGGATGTAACGGATGTAACGGATGTAACGGATGTTAACGGATGTTAACGGATGTAGGAGGGAAGAAATAGCTATAGCCTTTCTCAAAAAGATGAGGTATGACTGACAGCTTATTATCACCCTTAAGCTAAGAGGGCTAAAGCCCAACAACATACCTCATCTTTCTGATAACCGCTATAGGTGGTTGGGGATTGGGAATCGGTTTTTCTCGATCGCCCAAATTAGATAGTAGCTCGTTTTAATCCTAAGTCTCACAAACAACACTCTACCTTAAGGTAGATGCCTCTGTTTCAAAAGACTGATATTTTTACTACTTATTGTCAAGAGTGGATTGCCGGTTTAGCAGTATGTGCGTAAGGGCGATCGGGCTAGCCCGCGACTACTGAATGTCCAGAATCAATAGCTAGAGAGGATTTGTGCTTAATTGTCAACTGGGTTAGCAAGGGGTCTGAAGTGCGATCGCCGACTGCTTATTGAAAAGTATTACTAATTACTTGCATAATTTATTGACTTCGTGTTAGGCTTTTACTCGAAGCTGAAAATGCAAGCCCTAACGTCAAAGTCTGGGAATATTTCAGCGAAATGGGTTTCATATAACAATCGGAGGCCATGATGTCAAAGGTAATCAACGGATCTGCTCTCAAATTGTCCCGTGCTAGCAAAATCCAAGTAGAAGTCAAGGAAATTGCCAAGCACGCCACAGCTAAAAATATCTCTTCTGCGCTTAATGTTGATGCCGATGGCAGCGATGTTACCAACGAGTAATAGCAGGTTTTTCAGTTAGACTTCGCATCCCCAAGCAACAAGTAGTAGATTTTACTGTTGTCTGTCGGGAAATGTGGAGTAATTGAGGGCAAGCGTAAAGCATTGTCCTCAATTATTCAATTGTTCAAAATTTATTGAGAAGTTTTATCAATAGAATTTATGCGATCGATCGCGAATCTACTCAAACCATACAATCTCGAAGATTTTCTAAATAACAACTGGACAAACAAAGCAGTTGTCATTCCCAGCGAAGGGAAAAAAGACTTTGCACATTTATTTTCCTGGGAAAAACTCAACTACCTGCTCAACTTTCACGAATTAAAATATCCCGACATTCGCTTAGCAGTAGCAGGAAAAGTTCTCGACGCCAGCGAAAACGTCAATCTCATCAAATTATGCCAATCTGGAGCAACTTTAATCCTCAATCAAGTTCACAAACTCATCCCAGAAATAGCTGAATTTGCAGCAGAAATAAAAGCAGACTTAGGTTATCCAAACCAAGTAAATGCCTATTGTTCTTGGCCGGAAAAACAGGGGTTTTCTTCCCACTACGATACCCACGAAGTTTTCATCTTGCAAACAGACGGAATCAAAGAGTGGTATGTATTTGCCGACACAATTAAATACCCGCTGATCGACCAAAAATCCTCCGCATTTTCGCCACCAGAAACTCCACCATATTTAACCTGCACTTTGCACCCAGGAGATGTGCTTTACATACCGCGCGGACATTGGCATTATGCAGTTGCTTCAGATGAACCATCGCTGCATTTAACATTAGGAATTCACTGCAAAACTGGAATTGACGTTTTAGAATGGTTGGTGGGCGAATTGCGACAACAAGAAGAGTGGCGTCAAAGTTTACCGCTGCGAATAAATCCAGATTCCATTGATGTAAGTGTAAATAATTTAATTACTGAATTGCACCGCTACGCAAACAGTAAAAATCTTGGAGAAGAGTACAGCAGCTACCTTGACAGTTTAGCAAAACCAGTGGCGAAATACTCTCTCCCTTATCAAGCAGGGTTCAACATTTTTCCCTACGGGATTCAAACTAAGTTTAGGATTCCCAAGTTTCTGCGGGTGAGAATTCGCGAATTGCCTGACGGGTGTGGATACAAAGTTGTTGTTGGAGGTAAAGAAGTATCTCTGAAAGGAGTAACGGAGAAATTTATGGACAATCTATTCAGTACAGAATTTTTTACAGGAGAAGATGTGATGGATTGGTTGCCAGATTATGATTGGGAAATAGATGTAGTGCCACTTTTGTCTAAGTTAGTAGTTGACGGAGTGATTTTTGTTGGTTAAAACTAGAGAAGGGTACTAGCTGTAATGAATGGGTTGTTAAAAGAGTAATTTATGACACATAACGAGGTAAAAAATGCCGGATACTTTTTTTTGCGCCGATGCTTCTAAATGCGTTGAAGAGGATATTATTGGGAGTGGTACTAATTACCAAACCTATATATTGATTGAATGCTGCTTGCCTTGGGAATCAGAAGCTTTTGATTCCAAACAAGTGCCCCAGAATCTCAGGAATTTGGTGGAGGAAGTAGAGCATTCAAAGCAAAAAATTAGATTTTTGTTGATAAATAGCGACCAAACTAAATGTGCCGATCAGCGCAAAGTGTTGATTTATGATAACAAAAGTCAAGCACTTTTTGAGGGCTACGAAAAATACGAATTTAACGCGAGTAATATTGAGCAAGTAGCGGCAATTGTCAAAAGCTATTTAGCTGGAGAAGTCCCGGATTGCGAAGTTGAAAATAACCCAAGTAGAGATATTTTGGTTTGCACTCACGGGAGTCATGATAGATGTTGCGCGAGATATGGCAATCCTTTTTATGCCCAAGCAACGGCTTTGGTTTCGGAGTTAGAATTGAGTGATGTTCGTGTTTGGAAATCTAGTCATTTTGGCGGACACCGCATGGCGCCGACTGCGATTGATTTGCGTGACGGCAGATATTACGGAAATCTCGATCGCATTTCGTTCAAATCTATTCTAACGCGATCGGGCGATATTGAATGTTTGAATCAGGTTTATCGGGGTTGGGGGATTTTGCCGAACCAAATTCAGGTTTTGGAACGAGAATTCATCATCCGCTACGGGTGGGATTGGTTCAACTACAAAGTTTCAGGCTGTATTGTAGATAAAAATCCTGAAAATGATGATTTTGTTGCTGAATTAACTTTTGAAAACGTAGATGGCACTTATATCTATCGGGCTGAGTTGGTTAAAGATGAAGCTAAAACAGTCAGGTTGAAAGGTTCCTGCGGCGCTAAGCAAGAGTCAGAGTTTGTCAAATATTTGGTAAAATATTCTTACTTTTACTCGAAGAAAGAGGAGTCAAGGTTTGTGATTTATCCTTTTCGGGATTTTCGTAGAGATAAGACGGCGGTTGAAACCGCGTCTACACAAACGATGTCCGCCTCCGCGGACTAAATAAAATAACCTAATTTCAACCGTTGTGTTCAACCCGCGGAGGCGGGTTTTGTCTGTATAGACGCGGTTTCAACCGCCGTCTTCAACTCCATGAATATGTGCGGGATTCCCAAGTGATCGAAGGGATTGTCTTTTTCTACAAATCCGAGTTTTTTGTAAAATTTAACGGCGTTAATGCGAGACATTAATCTAACAGTTTTGAAATTCTTTTCCTTAGCTTCCGCGATCAGTCTTTCCATTAGTTTAGTGCCGATTCCCTGGTTTTGAAATTCAGGAAGTACAGCAATATAAGAGATGCTTCCCAATTCTGGGGATAATTCTCGGAGTCTGCCCGATCCGATAATTGTACGATCGCCCTTTGCTATGATATGACAAGCACCGTTTTCGCGATCGTCCCTTTCGCTGCCTCTTTCCATACCCAGGGGCGATCGCAAAACCAACCACCGCTGATCGAACATTTCTGCTAATTCTTGTTGGTTATTGACTTCACGGATGTCTAATTGCAGCATTTTTCGATCGGATTGAAGAGGTAGATTATAATTTGTCGTTGGGCGGGGGCGGGTTTACGAGATTGTGGGTTTTGGGCAATTATTGTTGGTGAACCCGCCCCTACATATTATGGGAAATATGGAGTTACAAACTGTCAGTAATACTGGTGAAATTAAAAGCTTTCACGCGCACTCCGGGCACGACATTACCGCCGTAACGTTTCGCCTCGGTAACTGCATCGACATCGCGCAACATATCAGGTAAAACTTGATTGAAACGGAAATTTTTAATCGGATAAACAATCTTACCATTTTCAATCCAGAAAGTACCGTCGCGAGTCATGCCGGTTACTTCCGATGTCTTGGGATTGACATAGTTGACATACCATGCCCGACTAACTAAAATTCCTCGCTCGGTTTGAGCAATCAAATGTGCTAAACTTTGGTCGGAACCTGTCATCGCGATCGGGTAATAAGCACCTTTTGATTCTTTGCCTTTTTGTGCTGCCCAGTAGCGGGAATAAGATAAACTTTGAGGAACGCCATTTTTGATGATTTCCAAATAGCTATTACTCAATCCATCGCCGAAAAAATTATTCGATCGCAACAAAGGATGACTCGGATCGCGCTGTACCTGCACTAACGGGCTGAAAAGTTGTTCACCAGCGCGGTTTCCAGCGGGTTTCCCGGCTGCATCTGCGATCGACATAAACGATCGCCCTTCATCCGCCGCCCGCGCATCCATACCCCAAATAATCCACGGTAACAAATCCGCAAACGCAGCGCCATCAAAGATTACAGGATACACGCCCGGAGTGATGGGGCGGGGGTTGCGGGATGCTTTCGCGCGATCGACAACTTGCGCTGCTAATGCCGCTACTGGTAGTTGATTGATACCCCAAGCCGTGCTTTCCGTCCAGCTAGAACCGTCTCCGATGCGGGCTGTAAAGCCGAAATTCGCCTCTGTAGAATGGTTGCAGGCGCGGAGTCCGGTTGACGAGGCGATCGCGTACAGCGAAGTTTCAGCGCTCAAAGTACCGGAAGCATCAGCGCCTTCCTGAGATGCGATCGCACAGGCTTGTCGCACCATTTCAGCGCGGGCTAGAGGCGATACAGCGGCCGTTGCTTCATCAAACGCGGGCAGGGGTAAATCGTAGGTTTGAGGGGGCAGCAAGGGCATCCATTCGGGGTCTGCGGGGGCAATTCGAGCTAGTTCTTGCGATCGTTTGACCGTTTGGGCGATCGTATCTTCATCAAAATCTGTCACAGATGCAGAAGCGCTTTTATTGCCGAAATAGCTAGTAATGTTGAGCCTAAATACAGTCTTGCTAATATTTTGGCTGATTTGATTTTCCGAAAATCTGGAGAGAGATTCTTCGCCAGTATAGAGACTGACAAATACCGCTTCGGCTTCCGATTGTTTGACTGCCTTTTCTACCAAAGATAAGGCTTGGTCTTCACTTAAAATTGCGGAAGATGTTGTTAAAATCATGATGGAATGGGGAATAGGTAATGGGGAATGGGGAATGGGGAATAGGTAATGGGGAATGGGGAATAGGTAATGGGGAATTCGGAATTAGAAATTGATAATTGGGGATTGATAATTTTGAATTGGTTATTTGTTACTTCCAATTACCAATTACCAATTACCAATTACCAATTACCAATTACCCAATTTGAATATCCCTAACCCGCACCGGCACACAAGCGTGAGTCATTTGAGCCACCTGCATCGGTTCACCTTTTCCGCACATATTCGTACCGCACTGAACACGTTCCGAAGCAGGCCCGATCGCATCTACTTGATTCCAGAAATCAGTGCTCATCGAATGATAAGTTACATCCTTCAACATTCCGACAACTTTACCCTTTTCCACCTTCCAAAAAGCATTGCCGCCGAATTGGAAATTGCGCCGTTGTTGGTCAATCGAAAAACTGCCAATACCGTCAATTAAAATCCCATCTTCCGTATCAGCAATCATCTGATCCAAAGTAGCAGTATGACTACCGCCATCCGGGCCCGGTTCCAGTCCCAAATTAGGAATTCTGACCATCGGCACGCTCGACCAACTGTCAGCGCAGGCAGAACCGTTGCTGGTGGCACGTCCGAGGCGATATGCTGTTTCTCTATCAGTGAGATAATCAACTAAAATTCCATCCTTGACAACGTACCAATCCTGTGATTTTACGCCCTCATCGTCGTAACCCATTGTACCGCGGCCGTGGGGTTGAGTGCGATCGCACTTAAAGTTCACCCAAGGCGCAGCGTATTGCAGCTTATTCAATTTATCGGTAGTAGCAAAACTCGTGCCGGCAAAGTTAGATTCGTAACCGTAAACTCTGTCTAATTCCGTTGGATGTCCGACGGATTCGTGGATGGTCAGAAACAAATTTGTCGGCTTGAGAATCAGGGATTTGCAAATACCAGCCGGAACTTTAGGCGCAGCGACTTTCTCAATCGCTTCGGCCGCAACTCTGTCTATTTGACTAAGCAAATCATCGGGATTAATGTGTTCGTAACCGATATTTAGCGGCGGGCGTTCGTAACTGCGACTTTGGGCATCGCCGCCCGCAATTGCCGTACAGCCAAAACCCGGATAGCTGCGGTAGATTGTTTGTTCGATTAGCGAGCCTTCTGTGGAAGCAAAAACCTTGTCTTCGCGGTTTGCCTGCAAAAAAGAATAAGCTTTTTTGATGCCTTGTGAATCGTGGGCTAGCAGTCGCTCGTTGATGGTTAATAAAAGTTCGGCTTTGTCAGCAACGGGTACAGAAAACGGGTCAATTGCGATCGGAGTAATGTAAGTATCGACATATTTTTCGACGGGTACTAAGCGCACCGGTTCCTTTTGAGTCAAGCGGCTGCCTTTAGCGATTTCAACAGCCAAAGCGACGATTCTGGCTACCTCTGCGGGTGTTTTGCTATGACTGGCGGCAAAGCCCCAAGCGCCGTCTAGCAGCACTCGCACGCCAAAACCGGAACTTACATTATCAGAGATATTGCTTAAAGATCGATCGCGCGCGTAGAGACTCTGCCTTCGATAACTGCAAAAACGCACATCACCGTATTCACAACCTGTTTTCCGAATCAAACTTACGGCTAAATTTGCTAACTCCTTAGCAGAGATTTTTGCGGTTAATTGTACCATAGTTATTAGTCATTTGTTATGAGTTATCAATCATTATAGCGCTACTATCGAAATATTTTCCGAATCAACGGGGCGACGATACCCAGCATTAACCAGCCAAATACTAAGCCAAATACGAGACTCCAGAGAATTGTCGCAGCAAAGGGATGCAGCGGGAGAGAGATATCGGGAAACCATTGAATCGGTGTCTCCTTCTTGATGAGAGGATAGGCTGCGGAGAAGATTTGGCCACCACCGATCGCAGTTCCGACAAAGAATATGATATTCTCAAGTTGGCGATCGCGATTTTTCTCGTTGTCCTCCTGTTCGCGATCGAAATCCACCTGTTCGATTTCCACCATCCCGCGCACAGTAGATATCGACTGCTGGAACAAATCTTGACTAGCAATCAGATAATTCAAATCGATTTCAATTTGCCGCTGATATTTACCCTCAGCCAAATCCAGAAACCTCTGCCAAAAATCCAGATTATCGCCTTCGATGCACAAACTTCTAATTCTGGTCAAACTCTCGCCATAATTTTCAGCATTAATGTCGATCGTATTTCTGTCTTCCTGCAAATACCGCACTTGCTGAGCACAAGCTAACATTTTAGTCCTAACTTCAGCCAACAAATCCTTTAACTTCAGCAACTTAACTTGTCTATCTTGTTCCCTTTCAATTTCACTGAATTCAGGAAGCTTCTTCTCTAACTCGCCCACAATTTTCTGTGCATTGCGATATCTTTTCCGAGCTTCGCGATACACAAATACAATTTTAGCACGAGAACACAACAGATTCATCAAATAAGAATTAAACGTTGAGGTTGCGAATTGCAAAGTTTGGGGATTCTCTTGTAACCATACTAGAATGTGACATCGTTTAGACGCATCATCTTCGCGGCTGTTATACTCAAAAATCGGACTCCCAAATAATATCCCTGACGCGCGAAACTCTGGTAATGCTTGCTGTTGATTGTGGACAAAAGCTGTAACGGATTCGTCAGCTAGCTTGCGGTAAGTACCATAAACTGCTGGTGCGGCGTACAACAATAAAGTTTGTCCTAGGGACGGTTTAATTGCGTTTGGTAACAAACAACCTTGGGGATTTAATTGATTTAAGTCAGCTACTTTGATTGTCGCATTTCGATAGTAAAATGTCAAATCTGCGGTATAAGTATCGTGAATTCGCAGGGCATAAATTGAACCATCAAGTTTCTGGTTATCTGGCTGAGTAATTGGTTGTAAATCCAGAGTTTTGCCATCGGGAATCAGCAGTTCGCGATTATTGGGTTTTTCCTGTTCGCCTTGAGGATAATACTGTTTGTCTTTGTAACAAATTAGCTTTTCTCGGAGAGATTTTAGTTCGTTGCTGTTAAATTGTGTGCCGACATTATCTGCTAAATTTTCCCACAGGGATTGAGCATTTTTGGCTACTGCGTCATAGCCTTCATCGCTATCATCCCGCAAGTGGAAAGGATAGAGGGTAATGCTGGGATTTTTAATTTGCGGTGGTTCCTGCATAATCGAATCCGGGATGAAACGTGATATTAATTCAATCTTAGTCCGCGGAGGCGGACATTGTTTGTGTAGCCGCGGTTTCAACCGCCGGGGCCTAATCGCCGAATTCCTCAATCGCCAGATTCCTAATCTCCGAATACCCTCTTAGTCCGCGGAGGCGGACATTGTTTGTGTAGCCGCGGTTTCAACCGCCGGGGCCTAATCTCCGAATTCCTCAATCGCCGATTCCTAATCTCCGAATACCCTCTTAGTCCGCGGAGGCGGACATTGTTTGTGTAGCCGCGATTTCCAATCGCCGGGGCCTCAATTAGAATATAATCATTATGATTTCATTGTGCCGTCAATCAATCCCGGAGGTTTCTAATCACCCGGCGGTTGAAACCGCGGCTACACAGACAAAACCCGGATGGTGCGCGGGTTGAAGATTTGACCCGGTGGTTTTCAATCACCCGGCGGTTGAAACCGCGGCTACACAGACAAAACCCGCCTCCGCGGGTTGAAGATTTCAATCGGTGATTTTTCATCTGGTATGCGGGTTGAAGATAAATTTCATATATTGTATGAAAAATGAGAGATAATTTCACGCAGTTGTATGTACACTATGTTTGGGCAACCTGGGATAGATTGCCTTTGATTACTCCCGATATTCAAGAAGCAATTTATGCGGTCATTATTGGAAAATGTAATAATTTAAAATGCACTGTAATTGCTGTTGGTGGTATAGAGGATCATGTGCATTTGCTAGTCGGTTTTCCATCAACTTTGACAATAGCTGAAATTATCAAGGAAGTTAAGGGCAGTTCTTCTCATTTAGTAACTCACGAACTTAAACCTGGTGTGTTTTTTAAATGGCAAGGTAGTTATGGGGCGTTTACGGTTAGCCGTGATGCGATCGACAATGTAGCCAACTATATCAGAAATCAGGCTGTTCACCACCGTCAAAAATCAATGATTCCTGAATGGGAATGGGTTTCCAATCATCCCATGATTTCCCATCCACCCGGCGGTTGAAACCGCGTCTACACAAACCAAACCCGCCTCCGCGGGTTGAAGATTCCAATCGGTGATTTCTAATTACTGTAGTTTAGACTAAAAAATGATTGCAGCCAAAAGTAGCCGCCTTTGAATATCCGGCAAGCTGTTACTCAAAAACTCAAGAGGGAGAAGATTAAATA